>NZ_JAAHGU010000030.1:0-63858 GCF_010692685.1 Okeania sp. SIO2F5
AAAAATTGCTTTAATGAATAAATAATCAACCTACTGTGTGGGGTGTGGTGCGATCGCACCACACCTCCATCTATTCTCAATAATGCTTCTCTTTTAGTTGAAGTATTATTCAGCTTATTCGATGAGTTCATCTCTATATATAGCTTTCAGCTACCTTTTTACCCCGTGAGGCGGCAGCTACATCGCTCAAATTACTGAAGATGATGCCATGGGTTGGTTTGAACATTGTGGTTTATTCATATGAAAACCGCTGTATGTATCAGTAGCTTGAGTTTCAAGCGATTTTAAGCCTGTGGAGAAAATAAGTTAAAGACTGCGGTCAGTGGTTCTCACAGAAGCAGGAAGCTAACTCCAAAGCTCAAATCTCATTTGGATAAGTTTGGGTAAGTTTAGTAGTGGGTTAACTCCACCACCGTTATTATTGTCAAAATCAACGACAGTACTAGTCTGGGCATAATAACTTCCAAGTAAGGCTCGAAACCAGAATCATTGGTACTGGCAGCAACATTTACGAGTTGCCCTGGCACTTGAAATTCTAATCTATATTCATCAACTAGAGTATTGCCACTATTACTAGGTGATGGGAAAGTAAAATCGTCTTCGTTTAATTCACCATTAATATTAATAACGCTTCCTGTTTGAACTTCTCCATTAAAATCACTACCTCTGGGAGTTACATCAATGTCACCTTGAGGGACAGAAACTTGTAGAAAATAGGGATAGCTTCCTGGTTGATTTAACGTGCCAAAACTGGTAACGCGAATTTTATAGTCACGACCACCCTGAATAAATAATTCATTAGGAATTGCTGAATTGTCATAACCACCTCCATTTGTTGGTTGACCCTGCTGAATCAATGAGTTACGACCGCTACCATGATCATCTGAATCTGCTAAAACATTACCTGTATTAGCATCAATAATTTGCCAAAAAGTATCGTATTGATTTGAATTTTATGCTGTCAGAAAAATGGTTATTGGTTGACCTAATTATTGCTCCGCTCAGGTCTAGATCGTATTCATCAGCTCTTGTCACCCCCCCTGCTGGGGATCTAAAAATCAGATCGTTTGTGTCTAATTCAGCATTTATATTGACTGGATTTGGCATTTGTTCTTATCTCCTATTTTTGATTAGGAAAAAATATAGCAATTCTCAATTCAATTGGTTGTGAAAATTTCTATAAAAGTTAATTTTCAACTAGATTGAGTTTTTGAATTTGTATACATAATTATCATTTAATAATTTTGGCAGTTTGTGGATTCTTAAAAAAAATTATATTTTCTTTGCTTATGGGTTTATTCTGTTAAGAAATACCTTCTATTCTAGATTTATTTTCCTTTCTACAACATTCGCGATCGCTGTGAAACGATATTGTTTTTAGTTGAATAAAAACTCATGTGCATGAGCAAGAAAACTACCTCAGTTTTTACCATATCAAAATTTTTGTGGGAATGCAACCGAAATTCCTTTGAGATGCCGATTTTTAATAGAAGTTTATAAAATGAAATTGTTTGTATTTTTCTGTTGAGGAACAATGGATGGAAAGATTTGATAAGGGAAAGAACAAGCATATTATGTTTTGGAGCTTTACAGGATGAAAATTTTCTACTCTTCCTTTTCGCTCAAATTCCTAATATTCGATGATCTTTGAGTCAGGAAATCTAGTTGAATAAGTTAAATGACACTAAACTACCCAATCTCTTCATAAAAAGATTTCAATAATTCTGTATTTTTCTGCCAATTTAGATGAGTTTTAGCAAAATTAATTGCACCTTCACTTAGTTGTTTATATAAAAAGTTATCCTCAAACAACTTACCCACCGACTCAACAATATTCACTGCATCAACCATAGGTAAAACCAAAGCATCTTTCTCATTTTCCATCACCAAACCAATATTAGTCCCAGGCAAAATTACAGGTTTACCCATTGCCAAAAATTCTGGTAATTTACAGGGGAAACGATAATCATTAAATTTATCTGGTCTACCTGGTTGAATTAACACATCTGCCAAAGCCAAAATTTCTGGCATTAAACTCCGGTCTACATATCCTAATTCAATGGCATATTTCCGCGCCCAATTATCATCATCCCCCAAAAAATTACAGAAATCTCTACCTGTTCTAACTAACACTGCAGGTTTACTTTCTCGGTTCAACATTGCTACAGCTAAATACAAACTTCTCACCTCATGAGTATTAGCAGCATGAACATTTCCGGTGTAGGAAAAAACTAAAGTATTTTCAGGAATATTAAACTTTTTTACTATTTCTGGATTGGGATTTCTGGGATAAAAATACTCGGTTTCTACACCAGGCCATAAAACTAAACTCGGTACATTATTCGGCACAAATTCTTTTAACCTTTCAATAATTACTGTCACTCCATCGGCACTTGCTAGAAACTCGCGATATTTCTGGGGATGAGAAACATTATCTGGAATTGCGAGAGACCCATTAGCATTAGCTATTTCTTTAAAAGGTTTGTTTAAATATTTTTCCAGGACATATTCTTCATTATCTTCTAAGTGAATTACTAATTTAAAATCATAGGCTTTCCGGAGTTTATGACAATAATTTCGCGTAACTTCTCTCGGAGTCCAAACATGAACTACATCCGGACCTTGCTGATTTTCAAATAATTTATTCAGCCGATAAAATTCACCATATTCTGTCACATTATATAAATGTGTTAAATGTTCTCCCACTTGAGAAACAGTCTGTTTATTTCTAGGAACAGCCACCACACAATCAAAACCCAATTTAACTAAATTATTAGCAAAATGATGCACATGAAGGGCACTATTAGAATGAAAATCTTCGTACAGGACAAATAAAATATTTTTCATCAAAACTATATCTTTGAATATCTGATTTTTTAGTAAATGTAAGTCAATAAGCTAATTAGCTATGAGCCGTCAGCTTTTGTTGTTTGCCCTACTGAAGTAAACATAATATACTACTCATCCTTAAAAAAAAGGGGGGTCATTTCAGTTATCAGTTATCAGTTATCAGTACCGACCACTAAAGCCGGAGGCTTGAAAATACTGGATTGAATATTCTCTTGGTCGATTGGATATGGCGAGGGGACCTCGCCATCCCTCGACCGCTTTTTCATCCCCTTAAAAGGGGAGGCTTTGGACCTCATTTTTTGGTAAGGAGAGAGATCCTGATAAAAAGATTTTAGATGAATGAGAGGCGATCGCTAAACTTGCCTGACTTATCAAACTGACAAATTTATTCCATTAGTTGTTGTACTTCATTTAATGGTAAATCTACCACTTCAGCAACTTGCTCTGCTGTTAAACCGAGTTTGATTAATTTAGAAACAGTATTTAATTTAGTTGCGTACAAAACATTTTCAACGATGGGTTGGCAAGAGGTTGTCTTTTTGTAATTTGATTGAGTATTTGCAGCATTACTATTTTCTAATTCTGCTGTTTCGGAATTAGAGCAAAGATTGAGATTGCCAATTTGTACTGGATTAAATAACCGAGAATGATAATTTGCAAATCCTAAACGTTCGACTGTAGCAATAAAATTTGACTTATTTAACTTTTCTCCAAAAATTTCTGATAAAACTTGCCAGAGTTCGTATCCTTCATCCTTAACATGACCATTAGAACATTTATATTGTTCTGCAATTTCTCTATATTTTTCGTTATTCAGAACACCTTTTAAAATTCCCATTTGTAGATTATTGAGGTGTTTTCCCGTTTGCTGAAAGACTAACTCATCAATTGAATTTAAAACTGCTTGCCAGTCCATTATCTTACAATTAATTCTTCTGAATAGCTTATCCGCTATTATCCTTCATTATCCGTCCTTTTAATATTTTTTTAATAAAACCTCCGTTTTTATCCGTCCTTTTCCGGCTTGTAGATATGAAAATGAGGGAATTAGAATTGTATGAGATGGGTAATTACAGGGTAAAAAGAGTAAATAAATAAGGTAATAATATGACAAAAAAATTGAGAACTTTCTTGAAACTAATTCCAAGTTTTGTGTTATTTGGAGTTTCCTTATTATCTTCTGAAACAGCTTTTGCTCAACAAAGTTGTACTGAAGTTTTTTATTCAGGAAATACCTCTCAACTATATTCTGGTGGTAAGACTTATACTATATCTAGCTCTCGTTCTGTTCGTGGTTGGAGCTATAAAGGTGGAACAATCGCTAGTTATGTCATCTTTAATGGTCAAGTATCACAAGTAATTGTAGAGAAATTTACTCCAGAAAGAGGATTTGAGAGAAAATTACATACTGTTAAAATTTCAAATAGTGACAGTATTCTTGGTTGGGACTGGGACGAAAAAACAAACAGAGCATCATATATGTTCTACGATGGTCAAAAAACCGTTGTTAGAGTGCAGGATTTTTTTGGCGATAGATTTGGTGGTGTACGTAGCACAACAACGGTTTCAAATAGCCGTCTCGACAAATACTCTTCTTCTTGGACTTTATATAATGGTGTTGCTGAATATACTTTGCGTCAACAGACTTTGAAAAAGGAAGAATTTTCAAATGGAACTTTTGGTTCTGTTCTTGAGACAACATCTTACAATTCTGCCAACAGCATAGCAGGAAGAAGTTGTTATTAATAGTCAAGTAGTGAACTGACACACCTTAAATGGTGCGCTAGATGAGAAGTGTGGGGAGAAAAAGACACCTAGAAACAAAAATCTATTGCACAGTTTTAGCTATGTCAGTCTACTACTGCCTAAAGTTATTTGTATAAAGACAAGTCCTATCCTTTATTTGAGCTTCCTAAAAAATTAATTTTTGGGCGCTGCCCTAACCCTTAAGCCTTTAGAACTTCTAGCACCTGCTGCTTTACCCTCCTAACCAAACAATAACGATAGGCTGACACCACGCTCCGCGATCGCCGGATTTAGTAGCCAGATTTAGTATCAGAGGAATTTTGAATTTCTTTTCAAGCTACTCTCCTTTCTATCATCTGTCTTGGGCCACAGATTTTAAGCTGCGAGTATCTATAATCTATCTGGAAAATCATTTTCTCATTTTCACACTTTCCTATACCTCCAGTAAATTTTTTCATCCCACTCACTACAATTTAAGCTGTCTAATGTACTATTGCTATAGTCGCAATAGAAAAAATCATGTTTGTCAGCACCACAGAAGCAGCGAGTCTTTTAAGCATATCTACTCAAAGAGTACGAGTACTACTAAAGGAAGGCCGCATACAAGGGGCCAGAAAAATCAATAATCGGGCTTGGGTAATCCCCCTACATCAAGGAATGCCAAGAATCCACCGCAAAAGAAAAGGCCCTAAACCACGTTGGTGTTCCCATCAGCGCTGTGGCAAGAACACAGTTCATTTTAATCGCAACCACATTGGAATTAATACAACCAAGAAAAATACTGATTTAACCATTCTTTCGGTCAAAGAAGGCAGCAGCAATTTAGCGACTGGCCATGAAGCTGAAATTCACGGCCCCTGTCGGATTGTGTACCAACCAAATAAACCTCATAGTTGTGGTGCCACTGTGTGGATTGAAACTCTGGCAGCAGTTACCATGGTTGATTATCAAGAGGGAGTTTTAAAAATAGATAACAAATGGGTAACTGATGAGTAAAAAGTAGGTTTATCAGCTACAAAGCAACAGTATAATCGCTAAGTTGAATATCAAAATTGAGATTGTAATATGGGTCGCCCAAATCCATATAAATTTGCCGTTGGTCTAATAGCAGCATATAATCAACCACATCATAATTTCTTTGTCTGTGTTTTTCTGATTGATGATTAATTAAAACACTACGGGGAGTAAATACTATTCGCTTGCCATTTTTCCTCAACTTTAAACACAAATCAACATCTTGATAATCGGAGAAAAAGTGTTCATTAAAACCTCCAATCATTTCAAAATTTTGCCTACTCACCATCAAACAATCTCGACTTATAGCAGATACTTCTCTTGCACAAACTAAAGAACCTGCATAACCATCATGATTAGAGGGAAAACCTCGCATTACATAATCAACTTTTCCAGATTTTCCTAATACAATACCTGCGTGTTCAACAATTCCATCCGGGAAAATTAATAGTCCTCCCACGGCGCCAATATCAGATTGTTCTGCGTAATATAAAAGATGTCGTTGCCAATCTTCAGTAACAACTTCCAAATTAGTATTGAGGAAAATAAAATATTCTCCTTGGGCTGTTTTGGCAGCTAGATTATAAGCACGAGAATAATTAAATTGCCCTGATAGATTTAAAACTTTCACCGCAGAATTTTGGATAATATTTTCTGTTTTTTCCCCACCAACTAAAATTACTTCATTTTTGGGATAAGTTGAAACAGATAAAAGATTTTGCGACCATTTATCAATATTTTCTGAAAGATTAGGAGCAGCAATAATTAGACTAATCAAAGGATGATTATTTCTAGGCAAAGGATTAATATTTATCCGATGTTTACCTAAACCTGGTTCTGCTTTTGCAGCTAAACCAATTCTTTGTAAATGAGAATTAACAGCAGCTTGTTGTACTACTTCAATACCTGCTTTAGCATCGGCATCTCCAGAAATACTTCCTTTAACTTGTCGCCAATGATAAAGGTGTCGAGAAATATGAGCAATTTTATTAGTTTGTTCGGAAACTCGTAACATAAACTCATAGTCTTGTACTCCATCAAATTCGCTCTTAAAACCACCAGCAGTTAAAGCTATTTCTCGACGGACGCATAATAAATGACCGACATACATAACACCACGAAAATATTCAGGAGACCAGTCAGGTTTAAAGAATGGAACGATATAATTTAACCCAGAAAAATCAATTTTATCTTCATCGGAATAAACCACATCAAATCCTTCTGCCAGTTTATTTAGACTATCTTCTAATGCTGTGGGATCCAGAGTATCATCATGGTCTAATAAACAAATATATTCTCCTGTAGCCATATTTAGAGCTTTATTTGTAGCAGCACTAATTCCACCATTATCTTCTGAAAAGAGAACTTTAATTCTGGGTTCTTTTTCTGCCAAACCTGCAAGAACATTTCTAATTTCTGGTTGTTTCGAGCCATCATCAACAATACACCATTCCCAGTTAGGTATAGATTGGTTAAGAACACTTAAAACGGTTTCCACAAACCAATCTAAAGATGAATTCCACGTTGGAGTAAGAATACTAATAGAAGGTTTAGAGTATTCTCTTCTTCCTTCTATCAAAGATTCAGAAAAATCCCTTTTTCCTTCTTCCTCCTTCCTTCTTCCTTCTTCCTCTTTCCTTCTTGCTTCTATATCAGAAAAATATCTTCTTCCTTCTTCCTTCTTCCTTCTTCCTTCTATATCAGAAAAATCCCTTCTTCCTTCTTCCTTCTTCCTTCTTCCTTCTGCTAAGATAATTTTCCAGAATTTATCAACTGTTACTCCGGATAAACCCAATAATTCCTGTTTTTGTTTGGGCGGGGGGGTAGGAATTTTTGACTTTTGAGTAACTTCTTCTAAGGGTTTAGTCAGAAGTTTTTTTTTGCCGTAGTTGAAATATCTGGTTCTACAGGAAATAGACTCTTGACAGAAATATCTTCCTTTTGAGATTTGAACTTTTCTAAATCGGCTTGAATTTCTTGGATTTCTATTTGCGATTTCTCCAAGTCTGCGATTATTTCCGCCAGTAAAGGAGATACAGAATACTTAGACTCAGGAGTAATTTTTAAAGTAGATTCTGATGGTAAATTATTCTGCAAAACCTCAGAGCGATCGCTATCTATTTTTTCCAAGTTTTGTAAATTTTCTGACTGCTTATTTCCTGTTTCTTCTTTAACTAAACTCTCAATTTTTTCCCTCTTTACTCCGACTTCTTCCTTCTCAATAATTACCATATCTGGATAACTTCTCTTACCCACTCGTCCACACCAAGAACCATAATATTTTCCTAATAAATTGAAACCAGCATTAGTCACCCACTCCAACAACAAAGACTCCAGAAAACCCATTCCTTTTTCTGGTGAATTTAGGTCTTTAGTAAAACCTTCCTGAACTCTATGAACAAGAGGTTGAGAACTCTTACCTTCAGATATTAATTGTTTTGACTCATGGTTAACTAAGAAACATTGGAATAAGAGACGACCATCTGGTTTTAAAACTCGATAAATTTCATCTAAATAATCACGAATCTTACTCCCACCTACCTGAGTAAATCTGGAACCGATAAAGACAAAATCAAAACTTTTGTCGTCATAGGTAAGTTTCAAATCTGAGTCTATCTGACGGAAATTGAAATGTGGTTTATGGCTACTAATATTTTGTTGTGCCCAAGATATTAATTCCTCAGAGAAGTCATTCCCTTCATAACGACCTGGAGATTTTAAATAATAGGCTAAACCATAAGCAATATTTCCGACTCCACAGCCAATTTCCAAAACTTCAGCAGTGGGTTGAAGACCTACTCTTTGGATAAAGTCACCTAAAAATTTGCAGCTTCTTTGGATAAAATTAATTTCTTTTCCTTCTATATATTTATCGTTAGGAATTGGCAGTGATGGATTAAAGAGTTGAAACATAATTTCTCCCTCTTTCCCTTGAAATATTGGAGTTAGAGTAATTAGAGTATTTTGACAGTTTTGAAGTTGTGCCTTTGTCAGAGATATTTCCAGACTAAATCTAGCATTTTCAGCATTATTAAGCTTAGTTCTAACTTTTGCAACATCTGGGCTAGGCAGACCTAATTTTTGTTGAAAAGAAGTAAATTCTTGACTGCCAATGAAAACTTTAAAGCTTTCTACAGAACCAAAATTGTAAGAACCTACCCATCCAGATATGATTAATTTTTGATTGGCTTTTGCTACTCGCTCTAGATGACCCGTTGTTGTAATTGGTTCAATTGGTGAAATGAATTTTGGTTGTTCTTGAACTATGGGTGCTTCAGAAAAAATTAATGGTTTTGTTTTTTCTGGCACTGTATATGGCTCCAAATCAACTACATTTTTTTCAGGTAAATCAATTCCACTTTTGCCTTCTTCCTCACTTCTAACTTCTTGTTCACTTCTGACTTCATTACTTCTTCCTTCTTCCTTCTTCCTTCTTCCTTCCTTTACTTTAGACAAAACCTGACCTTTACCATCTTTAAATATAGGAGTTAAAGCAATTTCAGCATTTTGGAATTGTGAAATTTGTTCTGGGTTAAGAAATGCCTTGATACGAAATCTTGCTTTGTCAGAATGATTAAGATTGGGGTGTAATTTTCTCACATCAGGACTTGGTAAATTTAAGGCAGTTTCAAAATTTTCTATTTCAGTATCTGCAATAGTTAATTGAAAGCTTTTTACTGCTTCTAAATTACGAGAAACTACCCAACCTATTAGCAATAATTCTTGACGGTCAAATTCTGCCTTATCCAGAGAACCCAATGTTGCTAATAATTTTGTTTTTTCTGGCACTGTAGATGGATCAAAATCAACTACATTTTTTTCAGATAAATCAATTCCAATTTTGCCTTCCTCCTTCTTTCCTCTTCCTTGATTATTAACTATATTTTCTGCTGGTAAATTAATGTCACTTCTTCCTTCTTCCTTCTTCCTTCTTCCTTCGTTTCGTAATGTTAAAGCTGCAGCATAAAGTTCCATATCTTGACTATTAGCATTTGCCAATTCATCCATTAATTTTTTGTCTGATAAAACCTCTTTCCGAAATTCAAGATATTCTGGATAAGGATTTCTGTTTTGGTAAATAACTTGATAATCTGACCAACCAAGAAGATTTTTTAGTGCCAGTAAATCCTCTTCAAAATATTCTGTAATCCCCACAAAATCAAAATAATCCAGAGATTTACCATTCACACAATAAGCCATAAGATTACTGTTATTTTCAGCAAACTTCAATAAATCTTGTTTATTTAGATACTCCTTTGTAGGATTCGAGATGTGGCGAAAACAGTAATCAGAAATTAATCTGTGGATAGGTTCTCTTAACCATGTAATTCTCTTAGTTTCAGGAAATAACTTATCGTATTTACCCGCGCGAAAATGACCCTCAATAACTTTAGTCTGCCAATGAATAGTAGCTGGCATATTATCTTCAAACATATTAGTTTTATCTGTCAGAACTCCTTGAGTTCCATAAACCTGTAATAAAACCTGTCTGAAAGCTGTTCCGGCTGCTTTTGGTACATGAACAGAAATAAGTTCTACTCGAGGAGTTTTGGTTGGTAAATTACTTGGTTGTGATGTTTTAACTAAAGCAGATAATGCCGGATTAACTGCATTTAATAAAGGTTCTCCTTCACGGTCGGCAACTAGAGGAATTAAAATAATCAGAGCATCTTTAAATTGTTGTTGCTGCTGTTTATTCATTGGCAATCTAATAATAAACCGAGCATTATTAGCAGCAGAAATATTTGGATGTGCTTTTTTTACTCCAGGACTAGGAAGACCTTGAGTTAATTCAAATCCTAATAATTGTTGACTGTCAAATAACACCTTAAAATTAGTGACAGATTCAGGCTCGAAAGAAAGAACCCATCCGCTTAAACAAACAGTTTCATTTTCTATTGCTACTTGGTCTAAAAATCCTGTAGTTGCTGCTAGTTGTGTCGTTTTTTTCTGTACTATTTCAACTTTTTCCATATTGATAAGATTCTGCTAAATTATTTTTTAGTAAACAGTTAGTGGTTGGATAGATTGGGCAAATGTTAGTTAATTTATTACTTTGATTATAGTCTTACAGCAGATTCCAAGTATATGAAGTGCAGATATTAACAATTCAATTTTGCAGTGCGGGCATCTTGCCCGCGATGAGTGTACCTCACCAAGGTGGAACTTGCTATATATTATTTATTATCTTTGCTCTAATGATATTAACTAGCTAAGTATAACGGTGCAAAAAAACAGCAAGTTAGTAACGAAAAGTAAATTTGCCAAAAACTCTCTTCCCTTCTGCCTTCTGCCCTCTGCCTCCTGCCTTTTCATAACGATAATTTTCAACACCGACCTACTTATCAGCATTTCAGTACTCAGCGAATCAGCGCGCTAAAAGCTTGGGTTTAAATGCCCGACTTCTAGCTTGTAGTGGAGGGGTCGCACATTCCCTTATAGAGAACCCATTTAGGATCTATTTAGGGTTTGCTGAAAAAGTCTTTAAGAAGTCTATTTTTTTTCCAAAATTAACAAATCTTCTTTAACAGATGAAGTCCGACCACACCAAGAACCATAAGATCTTTCTAGAACATTAAACCCTCGTTCATTTATCCACTTTAATAGTAAATTTTCCCTAAAACCAATCCCTCTCTCTGGTAAATCAATATCTTTAGTAAAACCATCTTCTATCTCATAAATAAGCTGTTGAGAACTTTTGCCTTTAGCTATTAACTGTTCTGATTCTGAGTTAATTAAAAAGCAAATTAATAAGCATCTCCCTCCAAGCTTCAAAACTCGATATATTTCATCAAGATAGTGCATAACTTCCAGACTTTGTAAATGAATTAATAAATGAGAAATACAAACACAGTTAAAACTTTCATCAGGATAAGGAAAAGTAAAATTAATTGCTGATATTTTGCCAGTGGGGTTATAAAGAGGATGATGAATGTTATGCCAATAAAAATTAAAGTTAGGTTTGCGTGTTGTAATTTCCTTTTGTAGGGAGGAAATCAAATTTTTTACTATATCAAAACCTTCGTAACGACCAGAAGGTTGTAAATAATGAACTAAGGCATAAGCAACAGTACCAATATTACAACCAACATCCAGAATATGGTCTGTGTGTTGTAAACCTAATCTCTGAATTAAATCTCCTAGTAATTTGAAGGAAGTACGAATAAATTCACCGCTTCCATCAACATCAATTATTTTTATATCTTTCTCTTCAGGCAGTGGCAAAAGTGGTGTTAATACCTTTAATAAAATTATACCCTCACCAAGCTTAAATTGAGGAGTTAAAGTAATTAATGAATACTTTAATTGGTTAATTTGCTGTTGATTTAAAAGTATTTTGAGACGGAATCTAGCATTATTTGCACTATCTAAATTAGGATGAAGCTTTTCTACATCTGGACTGGGTATATTGAGAGTTTGTTCAAAAAAACTAAACACTTGATTACCAATAACAACTTTAAATCCTTCCACCATACCAGCATCAAGGGAGGCAACCCAACCAGATAAGTGCAACACTTGATTTTGAATGACGGCCCTGTCTATAGAACCCCAAGTAAGTAGAGGATTAATTTTTGTTGTTTTCTGGGTAATTTGTTGTTTTCCAGATGATAAACTTTTGAGATTTTCTTGAGTGTAGTATTGTATTTTTGATGTTTTTCTCCAGGTCTCCCGCAAACTTACTGCTTCTCTATAAAGTTCTATATCTTCGTCATTTATCGTTGATATTTTATCTACTATTTCTTGATTAGATAATACTTCTTCTAATAATGACTTGTACCCTGGATAGGGATTGGTATTTTGGGTTTCAAGTTTATAGTCTGGCCAGTTTAGTATTAATTTTAGTTCATGTAAATCTTCAGGAAAAAATTCTTGAATCCCGACAAAGTCAAATTCTGTTAATTTTTGCTCTTGAACAAATTTTGATTTAATTACATTCTGCATCTCTGGTTTTTCGGCGAATTCTATAAATGTCAAATTAGACTCTTTGACCGGTGATAAATTTTGTTCATCACTTTCTAATAAAATTTGCCAAGTCTTCCAAAAAAAGTAAAGAGAAATCAACCGTTTTATCGGGTCTCTGAGCCAAATAATTTTTCTAAACTCTGGAAATTTATAATCATATTTACTACTAGGGAAATGACCATGAATTACTTTAACTTCTGGCTTGGGATTGATTAACATTTTATTACGTAAACGTCCCCTGTTTGGATAGTCAAAGAAAATTTCTTCTAGATTATATATTTGCTTCAAAACTTGTTTAAATGTTGTACCAGCAGTTTTTGGTACATGAATCGAAATAACTTTTGCCTTTACTTCTTCTGGTCGGTGAGGTTGATTTATCAGGCTCATTTTTCTGTTAAATATTGAATAATAATATTGTGCTTAAATTTCGTTAATTTTATATTTTTATCAATCAAGTTCTGCCTGAAGTGTTTCTAATTTATACTTGTATTTTTCTAATACTACCTGGTAGTTAGATAACTTTGATTTAAGTTCAGTTTTTTTTTCTACAATTAGCAAATCTTGATAAGTAAAAGATTTACGTCCACACCATGAACCATCATATTTCCCTATCACAGTTAAACCACTTTCTTTTATCCAATCAATTAGTAGGGATTCTTGAAAGCCTATTGTCTTTTCTGGCAATTCTGGATCTAAACAAAAACCATCTTCTATTTCATAGACTAAATTTTGAGAACTCTTGCCGTCAACAATCAATTTTTGAGATTCGGAATTAATTAAAAAACAGGCAAATAAACACTTTCCTCCAACTTTTAAAACTCGCTGAATTTGATGCAGATAATGACGCATATCGATACTAGACAAATGAGTAAAAAGATTACTAATACAAATCACATCAAAACTTGCTTCTGGATAAGGCAATGTAAATTCTCTCATAGGCATAGTTCCCTTTGTATTGTAGATAGGATGATAAATATCATAGTATTGAAAGTTAAAGTTAGGCTTTCTGGAAGTAATTTCTTGCTGTGCCCAATCAATTACTTTTTCTGAAAAATCAATCCCTTCATAACGCGCTCTAGGTGTTAAGTAATAAACCAAACCATAATAAATATTATCTTCTCCACAGCCAATATTAAGAATACTATCTGTTGCTTGAAGACCTATTCTTTGAATCAAATACCCTAACCATTTCAAACCAGTATGGGTAGCTTGAATAAATATTTTTTCAGATGTCTTAATATCATCCCCTGGAAACACTTTGAAATTAGGATTTAATACTCCAATCAAAATATTTCCTTCAAGCTCATTCGTTTTTGGCGTTAAAACAACTAAGCAGTTTTTAGATTTTTCAATCTGGTCTTGATTTAAAGGTATTCTTAACTTAAATCTAGCCTTTGCTGCACCTTGTATTCGTGGGTGATTTTTCTTAACTCCAGGACTAGGCAAACCAAATATTTGTTCAATATTAATATTATCTATTTGAGTATTGTCTACTGAAACTTTAAAACCTGTAACTGGCATCGAATTTAGGAAAAACACCCAACCAGTTATTTGTAATAATTGACTTTCAATGAATACTTTATCTACCCTTCCTAATGTTGCCAAATATTCTGTATTTTCACCAGTTTCTACTGGCACAATTAACTCCTTAATAAGTTCACTCTTCTTTTGAGGTATATCTCTTTGAATATTTGGAATTGTAGTTGCCTGAAGCTCGCTGTTTTTAGCATAACCAAACTCCTCCAATGCTTCTGCAAATACATAATTACATACAGCTTTTAATTCTGGACTCAACTCCTCTTGCCAACGATCAATAGAAGCTTCAGGATTAGAACTTGTTTGATGTCTTTTTAGCTGAGTTGTATCTAGAGAAACTTTTTCCATAATTTTATTAATTATTTCTAGTGAATTTTCTAACTCCAAATATTCAAAAGTGCTACTCAATGTTTCTACTGGAAACCGAATTAAATCTTCATAGCGTATTAAGTGAACTTCTCCAGAATATTCACGCCATCTTTCCAAAAGAGGTTTCACAGAATTATTGCCAAATTCATGCACAAAGTCTTCTGGTTTATTGTGTCTTTTCAAACCAAAACCATCCTTACTTCTTTTAGCATTAAAAGCTAACATCGAACAAACTACATCTCGGAAATCTCTCACTAGAAAAATTTCTCTAAAATCCGAATATAATTCCGATAAGCTTTGCAAAATATGTGGAAAATTTGCATGATATTTCTCGGCAAAATAGGTAATTTTTTCTGAGGGTAAAGAGACAGTTTTTCCTTGAGTTTGAGCTATGTTTTGATAGTATTTATCTATACTTTCTTGGCAAAAAGTTGCTGCTTGTTGGGTATAGTCAACTCCAAACCATGAAAAGCTCTCATAATTATTAGAAAAATCGTAGAAAGGATGATGACCAATCCAATTTAATTTATTAGCAAAATAGTGTAATCTGGGAGTAGATTCTAATGGATTAGCTGGTTCTGAAATAACCTTGAATAAATGTATCCAATATTGAGCAGCTAGTATTTCATAAGGATAACCTCCACTGACAATAATATTTGGATGTTCTGATAGTAGTCGCATCAGCCAGGTTGTTCCCGAACGTCCTAAACAAGTTAATGCTAATGGTTGTAAAGTTGCTTGATAACTAGAAGTGAGTGGAGTTAAACGTTGAAATTCTATTGTTGCTATGACAACTTGAGTTTTATTTGGCAATATAGCTTCTACTATTATTTCTGATTTTAGAGGCAATCCAGCTAACCCCACTATTGTAGAAAAACCACAGCTTTTTGCCAGAGAATTTTCCGGATATATTTTTCTTGCTTCTGGTGAATTTCTATTAACAGTGACTTTGCGGATAACTTTACCTTGATTAATTAATTTCAAGGTTTTGACAGGAGAATTTTTTCCTAAAACCCAACCTGCAATTTCTATACTGTATGTATTAACTTCTTCTCCTATAGCTGGTGTACTTATTTGACATCCCCACAAACATTCGAGAAGTGGTTCTAAATATTTTATATTCAGGATTTTAACTAGAGCATTGTTTTCCATTTTTGTTGTAGCTTTGAAATTTATTAAATTAGTTTCTATATTTTTTTTAAGTTGAGGGATAAATCTTTGAATCGTTAAATCTTTTACTCTATCAAATATTTTATGTCTTGTTTCAAAATGAGACCAAGCTCTCTTTTTCTGAGTAGTTGGTCTACCGCGCATCATTTTTTTTCTACTCTCTTCTTTAGAACGAGTTGTGTAATGATTAATCCGCAGTTTTTCTACTGAATGTGTCTCAGACTTGAATCCATTTATCTGTTGATAATTTTCTGTAACTGCTAATAACCCATCTATGTAAGAAAATTCGTGAGGATTTAAAGGAGCAATTACTTTCTCCGGTCTGACAATAGATTTAATATGTTTATTTGCTGTAAAACTAGCTTTTGACCGTCTAGTATAATTTTCTATTTGTAACCCTTCCGGTTGTTTTTCATGTCCTGATGGGCCAAAATTCAACCAATTTACTCCTACTGCTGGATAGTCAATAAACTCTGCCAATATATCTTGTAAATTATCTTTTTCTGTAGGAAACAAAAGTTCATCTAAATCTATAAATGCTATCCATTCACTTTCTGTTTTATAGTTTTCTAAACAGTGAATATATGCTTGCATTTGCTGACCTCTTTTTAAAGGCCAATCATGGAATACTACTATTTCTCGATCTACATAAGGACTAATAAGTTCGACAGTATTATCTCTACTATTATTGTTATATAAATAAAATCTTTCGACACCGACTAACTTATGAAATTCTAACCACTCTAATAAATATGCTCCTTCATTTTTCATAATTGCACATATACTTAATTGGCACTTTTCTCTATTTTGGTTCATAAAAATTATCCAAATATTTATTTTATTTAGAGGAAATTAATTGTAGAAGAGGATTAACTTATTGCAGATTTAATACTTGCAAAAATATTCTCGTATGACTCTCTTTTAAATAAAGTTTCCTGTAGTTCCACAAAATCCAAATATTCTAGACGACTGATAGTTTCTAAAGAATTCCATTTGGGTTGAAAATCTTTTCTCCATTGATTCCAGACAACAGTTTGCCCACGATCAGGAAAAGTTGCAAAACTGAACTGAGGAAAAAAATCATGGATAGCAGCAACAACTTTAAACACATCACCCATACAGGATGTGCCTTTCTCTTGAGATAACTCCTTTAACCTTGCACAATTTTGGTATGATGTTTGAGCTTGAGCATAACTTCCCGGACAAGTATCATCAATTAACCAAATAGTCTTTCCATGAGCTAAAGAAAGAGAGGCACAAAAGTCGCGAAAAGTTTGCTCAAAGGTATGCAGACCATCCAAGTATATCAAATCGAAGGGCTGAAAATCTTTAGCATGATTTCTGAAAAATTCATCGCTAGTAATTTCTAGAAAAACTATATTTTTAGTGGCATATCTATTAGTATTGAATTTGAATTTGGGATCGACTGCTACTTTATTTTTAATATTAATTGCATTGAAATTCATCCCTTTATATACTCCAACTTCCAGATAGTTAGAGGATTGATTAATTGTAGCAAGTTGATTGAGGCGACCGCTACTATTATGAAGTACTCTGCTATGAGTCTGAGTATTGCTAGTTTCGTTTTGATTTTTACGCTCTTGTAAATACATTTCTATAATATGATTGAGTGTATTTAGACTTTCATTTTGGTTAGGACGCACCTGTAAATACCCTTCTAAAATCTCTAAATAACGATGTTTATCTGGTTTTTCTAATTTGTTGTGTACCTGGTATATATGCTCCATAATATCACTTTTTTCCTGAGCAAAAAACTCTTCTTCTTTCCAGTATTTAAGCATAGCAAAATCATGGTTTATTAATGATTCAACTACTTTGTATGGATGTTGATTTATGGGAGTTTGTTTGATACCAATTACACCATTTCTCCAAATTCCTGATAGTAATATATCATTAGTATTTCCGGCAATAATATAGTTGCGACACTTACTATAAATATGTGGATAAAAATGTTGGTTATCTGGTCTTCTGGGAAGACAGGCAATATCAGCATCTAAATAGTTAATAAATTCCAAGGAATAAATAGCACTCCCTTCACTAAATATGATTTTTTTGGCACTCATTAAATAAGAAATTTGTTCGAGTATATTATAATTTTCAGGTTTTAAGGAAATATAGCCCTCATTAACCAACAGATTTTCCAGATATTTTTCACCAGCAGTATGTCCACTAAGAGGTATATGAGTTCGACCTAGAAAAAGCTTTAACTCTTTTTTGTTTTTTCTCAAATGATGAGTAGCATCAAAAATTCTTTGCTGTTGCTTTTCTAAGTAGGGGCGATACCATTCCTTCAGTCCTATTGATAACTCACTACCAGGTTCTGGAATAATCAGATTTTCAAAAGTACAATTATTGTTGGCAAAAATACACTTAGCAAGAGGAATTTCTAAAATTTCTAAAGCTTGAATAAACCATCGAGGCGGAGTATATTTCATCCCCTTGCTACTTTTTCTGGTAGCAAAAACAATGCCATCATGGATATTGCTATTGAATGCCCATAGGCGATGAATACTTTCAGTTAAAGCGTGTCCAAAGTGTGGTTGAAAATTACCTCCATAAATATATGTACCTGAATAAAATTTGGAATTATTCGGGATGACACTGTTGGGTTGATTGACTGGTTTTGCTTCGTCTATATACCATATTTTATTGAGAGTACTACCACGTCGATGACGAAATTTTTCTGGCATATCTTTAGGAAAAACAACACCTCCAACCCATGTCTGACGCCTAATCTTAATTGATTGAAAAATTGCATTATGTATGTGAAAGAGGCGATTTTCTTCTTTTGCTATTGACACATCAGCAATAACTACATTTTCCTCAAAAGTTGATTGATTTTTTCCTAAATATATTGCTTCTTGTAATGGCTTTTCCCACCAATAAGTATGTCGAGTATTGCTAACTGTTTTTGTAAATTGCCAATCTTTTAACAAATCTTGAGCTTGTTGATACCTTTCTCTTTGTGCATCATCCAACATTAATATTCCACCTGGTTTTAAAAGTTTAATTGATGCTTCAAAACATTTAACTCGATCGCGACCATCAACAATAATTAGATCGAAAGATTCTGCAGGAAACTTTTCGCATATTGTATGATATGGTCTTGCTAATAGTTTCATCTCTACTGGATGGCAATTTTTCTGCTTCTGAATCCGATCTTTAACTTGGTTAAACCACATACCGTCATGCTCAATAGAAGTCAGATTTTTAGTTAACTTAGATAGCCATATAGTAGAACCTCCACTGCCAAATTCCAGCACTTTAGCATCAAGTTTTTGCTTCAAGAAATTTTCTAAAAATTTGATAGCTTCTTTTGTCAATAAAGGAGTAGCTTTAATGTTTAATGATTTAGTATTGTTAGTCCGCATACAACCTATTGGCATTCGAGTTTCATCAGTAAATACTGCTTGTATTAGCCAATTAAATTTGGGTCGTAATTTCTTGACTGGGAAGTCTATACTAAAACCAATTTCTTTGACTTGGGGTGCTTCTGGATAACGTTTAGCTATATCAGGGCGTAGCTGATTAACAGAGATCTTTTTCAATATGCTACTCAATTCCACTATTTCTATAGCAACTACAGGACTCTTTTTTCCTAATACCCATCCAGAAATATTAATGGTATTTTTATCGTTAGTGTTTTCCTGAATGTCTTCGATTTTATACCCCCAAAATAATTCATCATATATTGGGTAAGAGTCTGCATCATAATTTTCAACAACTATTGTTGATGATTGAACAAAAGAGTTAATTACATTCTCTTCAACTTCCTGAAAAGTTTGCCTTGATTTGGAAATTGATTTGGAATCTAGTTTTGACTTAATTTGCTCTAACTCAGACTGATATTTATGTAATTTTTCTTTGACTTGAGACAGGGATATATGTTGTTTTTGTTCTTTGTTACCATTCATTTCCAAATTAAATTTTCTACCTAAATATTCTTCTAATTTTTGATGATAAGCTTGAAAGTATTCAGCAATATTTGAGCGGTTTTTTGGAGCTATTTGCTGATAAGATAGTTCATTATATTTCTTTTTATTAGTTACTTGATAATTAGGCAACCCCAAAAATTCAAAGACTTCTTTTAGTATGACATCTGGACGATCATAAAAATCTTCACTTTTCAGAATTTAAGAACTGTTCTCTGGGAAAAATACTCATCCATTTTTCTAATTGCTCAATGTAAATCCCTCTTTCTAAATAACTATAGTTTCTATGAAATAAACTTCTATAATTTTCATCAGATAAGAGTTTTTATTTTTCTAGATTCAATCTTTCTGGTTCTTTTTCAATTGCTTGTCTGAAAGGTAAAGGTTCTCGTTTTTTACTAATTCCTCGATTATGATGATAATGAGATACTGCTCTATCTATAGGATTTCTGAGCAGCACAATTAGTTTAACATCTGGTACTAAATTAAACATTCTCTGGGGAGTATGTGGATCGACTAGATAATCTGGTGTAGCTTCGCCAGTTATGAGATTTTTTCCATCAGGAATTGTGGGAAACTGAGATAAATACCAATCTACTCCTTCTGGTTTTTTTCTGTTTCCAGGTTTAGAAACCCAGTTAAAAAAATGCAATTCTTTTTTTGATGCAGGTAAAATTTGTGGATGCTCAATCATATAGTTATACAAGGATGTTGTACCACGCTTTTGAGCACCTATGATGATAAAACTAGGTAAAGTCATCTTGATATTATGAAACCTCTCTATATTTTTAGATATTTTATTTAATTCAATAATTTATATTTAATATGCAGTGGCAGAAAAAATTGATAATATTTTTGAAATTATTGTTGCCTCTTCCTAGCCAATTGAACTAAAAATTCCTACAGTCATTTATCAAGGATAACCTCAAGATAAAATTTGATTTAGGTCGAAATAATAAAATATAGCAACCTATAATATCTTAAGTTCGTCACCTGACGCGATAAGTAGTAGTCTCTAATGAAGACAAATATGAGTAACTCATTCCCCATAACTCCACAAACTGCAAGTCAATATTTCCATGCAGGCAACCAAGCTTTAGCACAGAAAAAAATAGACGAAGCGATCGCTCTCTATCAAAAGGCCATCGAACTTAACCCCAACTTTGCTTTGTATCAACAAACTTTGGGAGATGCTTTAGCTAAGATAGATAAATGGAAAGAAGCAGCAACAGTCTACCAAAAGGCAATAGAAATTAAACCAACTTCTGCATTGTCTCATCATAATTTGGGGAAAGTTCTGGAAAAACAAGGTCAGTTGGAACAGGCAATCGCCTCTTATTCCCAGGCCATAGAAATTAATCCTAATTTTTCAGAATTTTACATTGGTTTAGGAAGAGTTTTAGTTGAGGAGGGGTTACTTTATGAGGCTATTTCCCATTTCCAAAAGGCTATTTCTCTAGAACCTGACTCTAGTATGGCTCATCAAAATTTAGGGGTAGCTTTGGAAAAACAAGGTCAGATTGAGGAAGGGATAATCTGTTATCGAAAAGCGATTGAAATTGACCCTGGTTTCTGGGAAGGGTATCAAAAGTTAGGAACGGCTTTAACAAAATTGGGAGACTTCCATCAAGCTGCCGAAATTTATGGAAAGGCTTGCCAAATAATTCCTAATTTTGGTACAGTTTATTATTACTGTGGGGAAGCCTTGGCAAAATTGCATCGGTGGGATGAAGCTATTGCTGCATATCAGAAAGCAATTGGTTTATTGGGCGAGGATAAAGGTACCGCTCCTACGGCAGTAGTCTATCACCAGTTTGGCTATGCTCTAACTCAACAGCAGAAGTGGGAAGAAGCTATCTCCGCTTATCGAAAAGCAACGGAACTTCAGCCGAACTCTCCAGAAGTTTATCACCATCTTGGTTATGCTCTAGCTCAACAGCAAAAGTGGGAAGAAGCAGCGACAGCTTACCGGAAAGTTACGGAACTCCAGCCGGACTCCCCAGAGGTTTATCATTATTTGGGATATGCTCTATCCAAACTCCAACAATGGGAGGAAGCAGTTGTAGCTTACCGCAAAGCTTCTGAACTTCAACCAAATTCTCCAGATGTTTATCATCAGTTAGGTCATGCTTTGATTCAATTAAAGCAGAATGACTGGGCAGTGGCAGTGCTGCGCCAAGCAATAGAACTTAATCCTAACTTAGCTGAAGCTTATGGAGACTTGGGCAAAGCTTTGAGTAATATTAAACAGTGGGATGAGGCGATCGCTTCTTTCCAACGGGCTATTAATTTTTTGCAGGGACAGGGAGATACTGCCACTACTGCTCGGATATATGGTTATTTAGGGGAAGCTCATGCCTCACAAAAACAGTGGGATGAGGCGATTGTTAATTATCGTCGCGCCCTGAAGCTTAACCCCAAGTTACCAGAAGTTTACCATTGTCTGGCTTTAGCTTTGGCGCAGCAACAAAAATTTGATGATGCTATTGTCAGTTATCGCCAAGCTATTGAGCTAGGTGTTAATACAGCAGAAATTCACCATAAGTTAGGTCATACTCTCAGTAAACTAAAACGGTGGGAAGAAGCAGTAGTTAGTTATGGTAGGGCAGTAGAAATTAATCCTAATTCGGCAGCAGTTTATCATGTCCTGGGAGAAAGTCTTGTCCAACTAGAAAGGTGGGATGAGGCGGTGGTAGCTTATACGAAAGCTAGGCAACTTAATCCTAAATCTGCCGATGTTGCATACCATATTGGGGAACTAATGTCAAAGTTAGGTCGATGGGATGAGGCAGTGACTGCTTATGCTAAAGCTGTGGAGTTAAGACCATTATCGGCAAAGTTTCATTTTCAGTTAGGGGAAGCTAAGACTAAAAAAAATCCATTAAGTGAAGCAATAAGTTGTTATCGTCGTGCTTTGGAAATAGATCCTCATTTTTCTAAGGCTAAGAAAAAATTAGAAGAAGTTTTGTCATTTCAAAATGTTTTGAGAACAGGGGAACTTGGCAGTCTTAGTTTGTTAGGAGAAACAGAATTTGAAGGTTGTCTTGATTATGCAACTATCGACTATGTTTCTGGTTGGGCAAGAAATAAAAAAGACCCTGACAAAGTTGTATTTCTGGATATTTTTGTTGGCAATAATTTAGTCGGAACCTTAGTCGCGAATAAATACCGTCAAGATTTAGCTGAAGCTTTTGGTACTCACGGATGTCATGCTTTTGCTCAAAAAATTCCTCCTTCTTTACATAGTAATGGGTTAGTTGAAGTTAGTGTCAAGATTACAGAAACAGGTCAACAACTGAAAAATTCTCCTCAAGCATTAGTAGTCGGACCGAAAGGTAAAAAACATGAAGTTAATCTCAGTTTCGAGCAGGGAGAAATTAATAAACTTATTTATCGTGTTCAAGGAGTCAGGAGTCAGGAGTCAGGAGTCAGGAGTAAAGAATTTAAAAGTCAAAATTTAAAATTCCAAAGTGAAGCAGGAGTAAATTCTCAATTCAAAAGTCAAAATTCAAAATTCAAAAGTGCGGAAAAACCAAAAGTAGCAGTAATTATTTTGAGTTTGAATGGAGCGAAACTCTTAAGTGAATTATTTGCCTCCTTTGAGCTTTATAACAGCTATGAAAAATTAGAATTAGTAGTAGTTGACCACGGTTCAACAGATAATAGTATAGATGTCTGTACCCAATGGTCAGAAAAATTACCAATTACAATTATTGCCAGAGGAGAAAATTATTCTTTTTCCAACTCCAACAACGTAGGAGTAGATGAAACAAAAGCTCCTTTACTGTTATTTATGAATAACGATATTACCCTCTGCCAAGATATTATTCCCCAGATGGTAGAGCTAATTCAACAAGATGAAAATCTAGGAATGGTAGGAGTCAAATTATTAGATATAGTTAGCGATCGCTCTTTAGCTTTTCCTCCTACTCAACATTTAGGAGTGCAGTTATATTTCCACAGTCAAAATGAACCTTTTTATCCTTTTGAAATTCGATATGCTCCGCAATTATTAAAAATACAATCTGCTCCTTGGAAAGTACCTGTTGTTACGGGAGCATTAATGATGTGTCGGCGGGAAGATTTTCAGAAAGTGGGAGGTTTTAACGAAGACTACTTTTATGGTTATGAGGACGTAGACTTATGTTTGACTATCCGACAAAAATTAGGCAAAGAAATTATCAGTGCTAATCATTTAACAGCTTTTCATAATCGTGGTTTTTCTCGATTTAATAAAGGGAAAGAATTTACCCAGAAAATATTGAAAAATCGCCCAATAATAGAAAAAAGATACGCCTATTATTTACGCAGGAAACATCTACAAGATTATTTTGACAAAGGAATTTATTGGACTGGTCATCCTTTAACTATTGGGTTTGCTGTAACAGAAGCAGATATGGCAGCTTCCGCAGGAGATTATTTTACAGCGGTGGAATTAGGAGAACAATTAGTTAAAGAATTTGGATGGGATATTTATTATATTTCTGAAGGAGAAGATTGGTATTATATGACGCGATTAGATGTAATTGTTGTTATGCGCCATGATTATGATTTAGAAAGAATAGAAAATGCTAAACCAAGTTTAGTAAAAGTTGCTTGGGCAAGAAATTGGTTTGAGATTTGGGCGTCTCAAAAATCAGCAGGAGATTATGATTGTTTCTGGTGTTCTTCTCAAAAATCAGCAGATTATATTCAGCAGAAATTATTTAAACCTGCAACGGTAGTTAGAATAGCAACTAATGAGGAAAGGTTTAAAGAATTTAGAAGTGAGGAAGAAGGAGTCAGGAGTCAGGAGTCAGGAGTCAGGAGTGAAGAAGAATTCAGAATTCAGAATTCAGAATTCAGAAGTGAGGAAGAAGGAGTCAGGAGTCAGGAGTCAGGAGTCAGGAGTGAAGAAAAAGTTAGAACTGAACTAAGTAATAAAGTTTCAGAAACAGGCAAAAGTAAAGTAGGGAAAAATTCAGAAGTAGAAATTTCACAAGATTCAGAAAAATCCTTTTCTGAACTAGGTAATAAAATTCCCGAAGTCGGGAAAAATTCGGAAGTAGCAATTTTCAATCAGTCAGAAAAAATAAATTCTGAACCAGAGAAAAATTCAGAAGCAGCAAATTTCAACCAATCAGAAAAAGTCAATTCCAAACTAGACAATAAATATAAATCTGACTATTGCTTCACAGGAAGTTTCTGGAAAGATCCACGAGATATTATGAATTTGTTGGAACCGGATAATTTACCCTTTGAATTTGCTTTGTATGGCTATAACTGGGAAAAATTTGAGAAGTTTAAAAAGTACAATCGCGGACCTCTCCCTTATACAGATATGCCCAAAGTCTATGCTTCCACAAAAATAGTAATTGATGATGCAAATTCCGTCACAAAACAATGGGGTTCCACAAATTCGCGGGTGTTTGATGCCATTATGTCAGGTGCTTTAGTTGTCACAAATGGAGAATTAGGAAATCAAGAATCTTTCGACGGACTATTGCCTACTTATAATTCTCGCGAATCTCTCGAAAATTTATTACGAGAGTACCTCACAAATGAGGAATTAAGATTAGCCAAAGTTGCAGAATTACAGAAAATAGTCACAGAAAAACACACTTATAAACATCGTGCCCATACAATATTTTCTGCTTTGCGCGAAAAAATGAGTAATAGTTTCCGCATTGGCATAAAAATCGGAGTTCCTGACTGGAAACAAGCGCAAGAATGGGGAGACTATCATTTTGCCTTAGCAATGAAACGGCAATTTGAAATATTAGGTCATTCCGTCAGAATTGATATTTTGCCAGAGTGGGAAAATCCTCAAATATTTGGAGATGATGTGGCAATTACGATTCGCGGTTTGAGTCGTTATCAACCAAAGTCTTATCATATTAATTTGATGTGGAATATTAGTCATCCAGATAAAGTTTCCCTACAAGAATATGAACAATATGACCGAGTATTTGTGGCATCCCATTCCTATGCTGAGGAGTTACAGAAAAAGGTAAAAGTTCCAGTACAAACTTTACTCCAATGTACAGATCCAAATTTGTTTTATCCTGACAAAGAAGGTTATGAAGAAATAGGAGAAATTTTGTTTGTGGGAAATTCTCGGAAAGTTTATCGCCAGATAGTAAAAGATGCGGTGAAAAGTGGTTTAAAGGTAGATGTTTATGGTACAAACTGGGGTAATTTGTTGCCCGATGGTTATTTAAAAGGAGAATATATTCCCAATGAAATTTTACGACGTTATTACAGTAAGTGTGGCGTATTATTAAATGACCATTGGGATACTATGTTAGAAAAAGGATTTATTTCCAATCGTTTATTTGATGCTGCTGCTTGTGGAGCAACGATTATTTCTGACAAAATAGCAGGTTTAGAAAAAGTATTTGGAGATAAAATTTATACTTATAATTCTCAGGAATATTTGTCAAAAGTAATAGAAAATTGTTTGCAGCAAAAAAGTCAAAATGGAGGAGGAAAATTAGAGTTAGCAAAATATATTCGAGAGAATCATAGTTTTGAGAAAAGAGTAGGAGAAATGTTAGGAACTATTGAAACGTTAAATGAGGAAAAAATGTTGTGGAAGTTCATAAAAGCAGAAACAGAAACCGAGAATTTCTGCTGATTAGTGAAACAGAAATAACAGCATTAAAAAAACTAACTCATGTCTATCCATACAAAAATATTCTTGCTCAAATAAATGCTAACTGTAATTATGCCAAAAAATTAGGTTCCGAAGCTATTCTACAAACAGATGAATCTGCCAGCTTATTTGTTATTTATAATGTTTTGATGGAATTATGTTTAGCTTATAAATTGGCAGAGGATAAAGAAGCTGGTAAATTAGCCAAAAATATAGTCAACAAAATTAGCCAAAATTATCCTAGATATCCTAACTTGTTTAGTGAAGAAATTCATAGAGCATTTGTGCTAACTGGAATTATCTTATTTAGAGATATAGCTCCCGAATTATTTACCGTAGAAGAACATCTTTTGCTAGTAGAATTTATAGAGAAAAAACCAGGGAAACTTGGCAAGAATCTCACAGTAAACTTTGGGGAAGAAAAGACAAAGAACTTAATAGTTGGAATCATCGAATTATCGCTTTTTCCAGTTTAGCAATCGCTGCTATTAGTCTGGGTAATTATCTACCCAAAGCAAAAAAATGGCTAAATGTAGCAATGAGTCGCGTGGAAGACTTTTTTATTGATAGTATTACCGACCAAGGAATGACAAGAGAAGGTCTCTGGTATTGTGGATTTGTTTCTAAAATATTAGGGATTTTACTTCGTATTTGTCGCCGGAAAAATATTAAAGTTAATGGAGAATTTTTAGACGACAAATATAGTGAAAAATTAGACCGTTTAGTTGAATGGTATTTGTATGAATCATTCCCCCGTGGAAAATATCTAAATAACTGGAATGATTCATACTGGAATCCTCATAATGGTTTATGGGGATATTTAACCATAGTTGGTAATAGAAATCCTAGTCTCGTTACTTATATTTGGGAATTATTAATAGGTAGCAAAGGATTAAAAACTTATGGCAGAGACCCTAGTTTAAACTTCTCTTCCCTATTTGATGCCTACTTATTTTTACCTCCACCACCAGTAGGAGAATTTAAACCAGAAAAAACTAACTTATCAATACGTCGTTTTTGCTCCGATATTGGTTATTTAAACGTTAGAAATTATTGGTCATCTGAAGCAACAATAGTTAGTTTCAATTGTGGTAAATATATTGAGGGTATTCACGACCAGTCAGATAACAATTCTTTTGCATTAATATTTGCAGGTCAACCTCTAGTTATTGACTCTGGTGCTGCTAATAATACTGATGAAAATTCTCCATCATCTTCCCTAGGTCATAACTTAGTTTTAATTGATGGTAAAGGTCAAAGATTTTCAGGAAGGAGGAATGGTGTATCAGGAAAAATAATAGAATATGATTATTCTGAAGTGTTTGATTACATTATCGGAGATGCAACTGAATCATATAATTTACAGAATTATAATCCTGTTAATTTTGCCATTAGACATTTATGTTTTGTGAGAAAACCTTTTCCTTATGTAGTGACATTTGATGATATTGAGGCATCTTCTTTTTCAGATGGAAAATATCATCTATATGAGTATTTGCTGCATATTCCCAAAAACTTTAGTGTAGAAAAAATTAATAGCAATAAGTTTAGACTAAAGTCGGTAGAATCAGCAAATAATTGCTCATTTATTTTGCAATTTTTCAACCAAGAAAAACTAGAACTTAAAATCGAACAATTTCAATCAAAACATAATCATAGTTTTGCCAATCATAATTTATTGCGATTTAGCACCAAAGCCATAAATCCTCATTTTTTAGCTATGTTTATCTCTGAAAAAAATTTAGAAAATCTTTTTATTAAAAGTAATAAAGATGTTGATAATAGGAAAATTGTACTGGATATTTTATCGCCAGAATGGTCAGATAATCTAGAATTAAAATTTTATAGAGGAAAGAGGGGAAGTTTAAAAGATAAATTGTTTAAATTTCAACGAAATGAAATGATTCGTGAAAAAAAACTGTAAGGATTTGGTCTCCAAACTCTATTTTTGCTTTAGTTAATAGTTTTCTCCTCCCTACAACCTTTAAGAATAGAAATAAAAAGAAATAGAGAAGAAACAAAACTCAAATTTTATAATTCCTGTTTATTCTAACTACTTCCTATTCCCTATTTACAGAACTTTTGAGTATGGTGCGGTACAGTTTTTGCGGTTCAAGCATCCTGCTTGTTACAGTTACAAAATTACTAATAGACAAATAAGTGAAGTAGAAAAGAAACAAAATTAAAATTTATAATTCCTGTTTCTCCTAACTATTCCCTATTCCCTATTTAAGAATATGACTGATAAATTTGCCGTAATTGCTCAATAGTTTCCACAGTTTTGAGAGAGGAAAGAATAGTTTCTAAAACCTGAATATTTTCCAGAGTATTAATCTCGGAAAATATCTCTTTTCCTGATTCGCCAAACTTCAATTCTAATCCTGTTTCTATTCCAGAAAGTATTCCTCTTTGTTCACCAATTTGAATTCCTTCTTGTTTACCAATTTGAATTCCCTCTTGTAATATTTGCTGATACCAAGGAGATTGTTGTAAAACTGCCATATCCCACCTCATTATTTGTTGTATTATTTCAGTCTTTAATACAAATGTAGCAAAAAATCCTAGTAAATTTTCTAATTCTGAAAGTTCTTCATCCTCCCGTAAAAGTTGCAACGCTTTTCTCACAGTTGCTTCTTCTCCTCCATTTTTCAGAATAGAAACAAAAGGAAGTAAAGAGGGAAGAGGTTGTTGAAAAACTGCTTCTGCTTCTACTTCCCACAAGTTAATAACTCGATAATCTTGGCAAGCTCTCAGATTCAAAAATTCTGATTCGTAACAATTCACTATTTCTGTGGTTTCGCTTGGTTGGAGGATATTTATTAATACAGGATAAACAGGTTTTTGATACTTTTCTTCTGCTAATCCAGCATAAGCACGCATTCGACGTGGCATTTTTTTATCATACCTTAATTGCATTTCATTGAGAACTAGAAATTCTCCATGTTCTCGACTAGAAACACTCACCAAAACATCCCCTTCTCGACTTAACCATTGGAAGTCTGAAGAAACAATTTATTTGATAGTAACATTGGTAATTCCACTCACCCATTCTACCCAACGACTGGGGTTAATTCCAATGATACGTTTACTGCTAATATCTACTTTTTTGGTCATAGAATAAAGTCTAGTAATTTTTGAATAAAAGATGGATTAGGGATTAGGGATTAGGGGGAAATAATTGATGAAGAAAATTTTTAACCTTCTTCCTTACTGATAACTGATAACTGATAACTGATAACTGAAATGAAACCCAATCCCCATCCCGGCCATGAGGAGTAAAATGATTTTCAGATTCTGATTTGTAATTTCGTGTTCTATCCCCTATCTTAGGAATAGTAGGTTTTTCTTGGTAAGTCCAATTTTCCCAAAGAATGTTGGTCAAACTTTCCCTTGGCATCAGCATCCGCTCTTCCCAACCATAATCATTTCTATTTTCCGTTTTGTATACAATCCAGGTTTCAGTTGTCATATCTCGAATCCTCAAATGATGTTTATTCTCCCTCAAAAACGGAATCGACTTTCAGGATTTCTTGTTCTTTATTACATCTAATATCCTTCAACTTCCATCCATATTTCTGTTCCATTTTTTCACATTCTTCTGGGGTGGTAGCAGAATGAAGATTTTCAGGATTTTTGTCATTATTAGAGATTAACAGTACAATACCTATAATTATTTAAAATTAAAACATACGATGAAATTAATGCCAAAACCATGACAGCTATAACCATCAATTTTAACAATATCCTCAAACTTAACGACGACCAATTCTATCAATTATGTCGAGATAATCCCGAAATTAAATTTGAACGTAACATCAGAGGAGAAATAACAATTATGCCACCCACAGGAGGAGAAACAGGAGAATATAATGCCTCTCTTATTGCTGATTTTGTAATATGGAACCGTCAAACAAAACTAGGAAAAGTATTCGACTCTTCTACCTGTTTCAAACTTCCCAATAATTCCAATCGTTCTCCCGATGTATCCTGGATTAAATTAGAAAGATGGAATCAATTAACTCCCGAACAAAGAGAAAAATTTCCTCCTATAGCCCCAGATTTTGTATTAGAATTAATGTCACAATCTGATAGTTTAAAGGAGACTATAAATAAAATGCTAGAGTATATGGAAGGGGGAGTAAAATTAGGTTGGTTAATTGATAAGAAGAATTGTCTTGTGGAGATTTATCGCCAAGAAAAAGCCAAAGAAGTATTAGATTTCCCCGTAAGTTTATCAGGAGAAGATGTATTACCTGGTTTTGTTTTAGAGCTTTAGTTTAGAGCAGGAAAGGCAGAAATAATTATACAAAATCAAGATGGTAAAATTCCACTTTACAGAGTATTCATTAATCAAAAAAATACCTGAAATTAAGAATCCAGAAAAAAATTATGAATATGCTAACCCCAAATAACATTTATTGCCATAACAAAATCATCCAATCGTTGTTGGTTTTTCTTTAAAAAAAGAAACTATAACTTCAATTTTTTCATTTTCTCAAGTTACTAATCTATTTATTGACTTTTTTGATGGTAAACTATTCTATGTTTAACTAGGTATAAACTTTTAGCTGACTCCTGACCGCTTTTTTAATCCAAATTCAATCAAAAATGAAATTTTTAAAACCAATCGATCCTTTACCTACTCTAGGTAGATTAGAAAAAACAGCCATTATAAATGGAATAGTACATTTAGAAGGTTGGGTAGTCTCCTTTGACAAAAAACCATTAGATAGAATCCAAGTTACTATTGCAGGTCAAGAATTTAGTAATTTGGAAATATCTCACAGTCTACCTTCTCCAGATATTAATAAGAGTTATCCCAATATTCCAGGAACAGACAAAGCCAGATACATTATTAAAATATCCCTGACTTCTCAACAACAACTGCAAAATTCTTTAGTAGTATTAACTCCTCTATATCAAGGGCAACCAGGTGGAATAATGTCTAATGTATTAGACCCTTCTATACCTCTACCTAGTCAAGAATACATCAAATTTGTTGGGGACCATTTCACAGATGTGGCCTTCGACTTTCTCAGTTATTTTATCCAGAGGGTAGGTCTCGAACCTAACGACAAAGTATTAGATGTTGGTTGTGGTGTAGGCCGTCTTGCTTATTCTTTAGCTTATTATCTAACTCCCCAAGGTGGATACGCAGGTTTTGATATTGCTGCAAAGTTGATTAAATGGGCACAATCAGAGATTACTTCCAGATTTCCTAACTTTAACTTTCAGGTAGTCAATATTTACAATCAGATGTACAACCCAGAGGGAAATATCAAAACCTTGGACTTTGTTTTTCCTCACTAAGACCAAAGTTTCGAGTTCGTGTTTTTGACTTCTGTTTTTACTCATTTGCGGGCAAAAGAAGTGCGTCATTATCTTGATGAGATTTCTAGAGTCTTAAAACCAGGTGGTAGATGCTTGTGTACTTGCTTTTTATTAAACCCAGAGTCAGAGTCAGCCATAGCTAAGGGTAGAGGCGCTCATAAAATGGTACATCAACTGGAAGAGTGTTTCACCAGTAATCCTCAAATGCCAGAAGCAGCTATTGGTTATAAAGAACCCCTACTGTTAGGTTGGATGCGAGAGCGGAGGTTGAGTGTGGTAGGTAAATATTATGGTCAGTGGTGCGGACGAAATAGGTTTACCAGTTATCAAGATATATTGGTATTGCAGAAAAATTAGGAGAAAAATATTTCATAGATGTCAGTAAAACAATTACGCTTAAGTCCTCAGAATCCTAATGGTATAAAAAAAGTTCAAGTGGGTTGTGGACCCCAGAATATTTTACCGGATTGGTGGAATGTAGATATTCGACCTTTTCCTGGTATTGACCAAGTGATGGATGTGACCAAACCTTGGCCTTTTAATGGTTTAGAGTATGTATATGGGGAACATTTTCTCGAACATTTAAGTCTCGAAGGAGCGATCGCTTTTCTAGATAATGCTTGGAAAAGTCTTAAACCTAGTGGAGTAATTCGACTTTCTACTCCGTCTCTAGAGTGGGTACTTTCTACTCATTTTAACCTCTCAGAAACTAATCCACAAAAACGTATTGATTCTACTTTTTCGATGAATCGTGCTTTTCATGGTTGGGGTCATCAATTTATTTATTCCCAAGATTTTTTACAATCTTTACTTAATAATTTAGGATGGCAAAAAGTGGTATTTTGTGAATATGGAAAAAGTGAGCATTCAAGTTTGATGGGTATTGAACGTCATGGTAAATATCGAGTTGATAATGGATATCCTAATGTTTGGATTGTAGAAAGTACAAGGGGTGAATATCGTTCAGAGTCTAGTATTTTGTCTTATCAAAAACTACTCGATAAGTCTTATGTGAGTTATGTTAGGTCTGGTCATTAAATTTAAAAAGTAATTATGTTTTGCTATATTGAATATGTCAAATACATCAGATAAGTTTTCAAGTATTAAATTAGAATTGGAGTCATCAAAAGTTAGACTAACTCAGATTAAAACTGAATTAAATAGATTTAAGTCTAAGTCAGATTTAGAAAATTCAAATCAACTGGTTCTGGAATACCAAAATAATCAAATTATACAAAATCATCTATTAGCAACTACTGGATTTCTGCAAAAAGTAGCTATTGAAAATCAAGTTTTATTCCTTGAAGGATGGGTAGTTTCATTTGAGGATGATTTAGTTGATAACTTCAAACTTTCTATTGCAGGTGAAGAAATACAGAATTTTGAACTAGAATTAAGACGGCCTAGCCTCCATCTCAAAAAAGCCTTTCCCAAGTTAAAGAATGTTGATCAAGCAGGATTTTTGATTAAATTACCATTCAATCAAGAACAACATAACTGGCAAGATGTTCTGGTTATTTTGACACCTTTATTCGGTGGACGCGAAGGACTGATATTGGTAAATTCTATCCAGTCTTCTATACCAATCCCCAGTGCGGAGTATCTAAAGTGGGCTGGTGGAGGTGGAGAACATGGGGCATTTTTGAGACACTCTTTTGCTTTCCTCAGTTATTTCATACAATTGGCAGAATTAAAACAAACAGACTGCGTTCTAGAAGTTGGATGTGGTTTAGGAAGAATGGCTTATGGTCTAGCTCACTACTTAAAGCCTCCAGGTAGTTATGAAGGTTTCGAGATTATGGCTAGGTTTATTAAGTGGCCTCAACAAGAAATATCAACACGCTGTCCTCATTTTAATTTCCGTTTGGTTAATATTTATAACCATCACTACAACCCTGGTGGAAATGTAAAAGCAAAAGATTTTGTTTTTCCTTATGAAGATCAAAGCTTTAATGTCGTCTTTTTGACCTCTGTATTTACTCATATGCAAACTGAGGAAGTGCGTCATTATTTAGAGGAAATATATAGAGTGTTGAAGTGGGGTGGTAAGTGCTTGTGTAGCTGCTTTTTACTTAATGATAAATCAGAACAATTGATCACTGAAGGAAAAAGTGGATTTCAATTTGTACATGAGTTGAATGAATGTTTTACAACTAACCCTAGTAACCCAGAAGCTGCTATTGCTTTCAAGGAATATTTGTTACTAAAATGGATATCAGAATCTGGCTTTGCTGTTATCAGTAAATACTATGGATCATGGTGTGGTCGAGATAAGTATACCAGTGGTCAAGATATCTTAATTATTGAAAAAAAGGATAGAATAGAATAGATAAGAATATTTGAAAATGGAACGCGAAACAGCAAATATTTATTTAAAAGAAGGGAATAAACTCAAGCGTCTGGGAAAATTAAAAGAGGCGATCGCTTCCTACCGCCAAGCTATAAAAATTAATCCCTAATAGAAAAAATACTGATAAATTTAGACCAGGAGATTTAGATTTAGGTGATGTCAAGCTCAGAAGAAAAATACTCCCGTCTTAAACAAATTAAGATGGAATTAAAAGAATGGCAAGAAAGACTCAAGCAGATCGAACTAGCTGTGGAGCGATCGCATTCTTCTATTCATAACTACTGGAAATATCTGTTTGTCTGTGGTTGCGCTCGTTCTGGGACTACAGCAATAACGAAACTTTTAAATGCTCACCCTCTAATTGCTATTGGAGTTGAAAGGTATAAGCATTATGCAAAGCAAGATCTAATTCACAAACTTAGTCCTGCTTTATTTAAACTATCCGTATTTTTTGATATTAGAGAAGAGCAAACTAATATAAATCCTCAGCATCAAGCTTGGGAAAATCATTGGAAATATTTTGATGAAGAATTGAAAGAATAGTTTAATAATAATCAAACTATTCTTGGTGATAAATTTCCACATTACTATGAATTTTATCAAGAAATAGATCAGCGATTTGCATCGGCAGGAGTAAAGTTTATTTTTATGCTAAGAGATATTAAAGATGTTGCTTTATCTTATGATGCTAGAGCAAGAAATAAACATGATATGGGTTGGTCTAGAAATCGAAACTATAAGTCCGCTGTTTCAGATTGGAATCAGTCGCTCCTGAATACCTGGAACTATCTAGAAAGTAATAAGCGAAACAACTTATTTGTATGTGAATATAAAAAATTATTCTCCGGCAACGATAATTACTTTTATTTTTTGCTTAATTTTCTAGAAATTGAGGAAAATAAAAATATGTATATATATTACAAGTCAATAACAAAAGATTGGGACAGGTTTAAGCAAAGAGAAAAAATTATAGACAAAGATAAGTTAGCGTATATAGAAGAAAATAGTAACTACTTTTTAAGAGATAAAATACTTCAAATCACAGCTCATTTAATTGAATAATCAAAACAGATTTTTTTCCATTAGTATCTATGTTATAACTGTAAATTTTTGCTTATTTAATAGCAATTGCAGTTGCATAATGAGTTTCACCTAATTCCGAACACAAATCATCTATAAGCATTAAAAAGTCTAACAAATATTTATCTTTTGATTCATCAAAATTATGGAGAATATCAGACAAAGCTAAATGGTAAACTACCCCACCAGTAAGAATTATTTCTGCTTGGGGAAAATACTTTTTTATACTATCAATAATTCTCTCTGAGTCTGCTGCTTCTGAAGGATCGATTTGAATCATACGTTCGATACTATTTCTAGTTAGAGTTTTTGGCAGTAACTGACTGGGGTTTCTGGGATTAGCTAAATATTTTTCTGGTAAAATACTTCTAACTTGAGAAGCAACTTCTAACATTTTATCAGACCACTGCATTCTATTAGGACCCACATAATCATCCATATAAAACATCCCCCCTTTTTGGAGAACTTCATAACTCCATTTAATAGCTGCTTCTACATCTAACATATGGTGTAGAGAATTATTCCAATGAACGAAATCAAAAACTTCTTTTTCTGTGATTACTTCTAAGGCATCTCCTTGAATAAAAGTTACTTTGTTTTCTACACCAAACCTAGCTGCTAGTCTCCTACCTTGCTCAATTCTAACTTTAGAAACCTCGTAAAGTTGAAATGAAGAAACTAAATCTTGACAAACTAAAGTAATTTCTTTTTGCCCGTTTCCACACCCTACAGATATGCCACAAGAAAAAGGATAGCGATCGCCTGCAATTTCTTTAGCTCTCTGAGTAATACCTTGAGAGAACCCATCTATTGGTGAACCTATAACTTTTTTATTTATTTGCTTAATTATATGTGGACTTTGCCACCATCTCAATCGCAGATTTTGGCTTTGCTGGCTTTTTTTAGTCACACCAGACCAATGAGATGCTATTTTATCTTTGTTGTTCATTTCGATTGTTTTCCATCGTAGGTTTTATCCTTTTGATCTTAAATTCAGGTTTGAGATTTTTTCAATTTTTATGATTGAGCAAAGTTATGCCTAATTCTTTCAAAGATATTCTCGTATGCTTCTCTTTTGAATATCGTTCCTTGCAATTCTACAAAATCAGAATACTCTAGCCGACTAATAGTTTCCAAAGAATTCCATCTAGGCTCAAAATCTGTCCTCCACTGATTCCATACTACTGTTTGTCCATGATCTGGGAAAGTAGCGAAGCTGTATTGGGGGAAAAAATCATGGATGGCAGCAACAACCTTAAACACATCACCCATCCAACTCCCATCTTTCTCTCCAGAAATTTTCTGGAGCTGTCGGCAGCGCTGTAGGGATGATTGTGCTTGAGCATAACTTCCAGGACAAGTATCATCAATTAACCAGATCGTCTTAGTATGGGCACAAGAAAGGGATGCACAAAAGTCCCGAAAAGTTTGTTCAAAGGTATGAAGACCGTCTAAGTAAATTAGATCGAATGGCTCAAACCTTTTGGCATGATGTCTGAAGAATTCATCACTAGTAACTTCTAGGAATAGTACATTTTCAGTGGCATATTGAGCGGTATTAAATCTGAACTTTGGATCGACTGCCACTTTATTCTTGATCTTAATTGCATTGAAAGTTATACCCTTAGATACTCCTATTTCTAAATAGGTAGATAGCTGATTAATACTAGCAATTTTGTTGAGGCGACCGCTACGGCTTTTGATATCTATGTTATCAGATTTTTGAGATAGTTCTAAGTTATTAGACATTGGAGCGACTGAATTTTCTTGGGGTTGTTTTAATGAGGTTTTACGCATTTCTAAATACTTTTCTATAATCTTTAAACAATATACTGCTTCTTTGTTTTCTAATGCTGTATATCCCTGAGCTATGTATGACATAATATCAGATTTTTCTTGATCCAAAAAAAAATTTTCATGCCAGTTTTTTAGCAAAGCAAAATTATGATTTTTCAGAGATTCAATAATTTCGTATGGACGTTTGCTAATTGATATTCCTTTTCCTCCTTTTTCCATGTTATAAGACCCTAATTGTTCGCAATTTTCAACATTGCCTGCAACTATATACTTATTACACTTATTGTATATATGTGGATAGAAATGTTGATTATTACCTCTTCTAGGTATACAAGCAATGTCAGTATCTAAATAGTTAATTAATTCTAGGAGATATATAGCACTTCCTTCAGTAAATATAATTTTTTTGGTATTTACTAGATAAGAAAGTTGTTCAAGAAAATTATAATTTTCAGGTTTAAAAGATATATAACCCTCATCAACTAATAGACTTTCGAGATACTTTTCACCTGCAACCGATCCATTAAGTGGAATATGACTTCTACCTAGAAAAAGCTTTAGATCGGTTAAATTTTTTCTCAAATTATGTGTAAGATTCAAAATTCTTTCCTGTAGTCTCTCTAAATAGGGGCGATACCATTCCTTAATTCCTAGTAATAATTCACTACCTGCTTCTGGAATCACTAGATGTTCAAACATACCCCGATCGCTAACAAAAATACACTTAGCCCCTGGTATACCCATAACATCTAAAACTTGATCGAACCATTGAGGGGGGGTATATGTAGGGAGAGACACTCGTCGTGGTCTAGGGGATAACACAGCAAAAACTATCCCATCATAGGTACTAGAATTAAATGCCCACAAACGATGAATACTTTCAGTTAAAACGTGCCCAAAGTGTCCGTTAAAAAATCCTCCATAAATATATCTACCATGATAATATTTTGAATTATCAATTTGAGAATCATTGGTATTGGCACTTTGAAAGTTTTTATCTACGTACTTTGGTCTACCTCCACTATCACCACGCCGATGACGGAATACTCCGGGGATATTATTCGGAAAAATAGGCCCTCCGGCAAATTCAAACCGACCGCGAAAAATTTGGAATCTTTCAACAATAGCATTTTGTATTTGGAACAGTCGGGAATCATTTTCTCCATCTATTTTGTTTTGATTATTTTTGGATACTTCTTGAATTTCTGGTTCTGAGACTTGACCGCTAGAGTCTTGAGTCTGAGATTCCTCTAATAGTACCATTGTCTGTTTTAGTCGAGAGTTTAGAGTTTCGAGTTTATGGCGAATTTTTGTTAGCTGATCAGAACAATTGTTGATATTTTTATCGTTCTTTTTTGGTGATTTTGTTTCTTGATTTATGCGTTCTTCTCTATTTTTTAATGCTGCTTGATAAAATTCAACATCATCACTATTAATTTCTTCTAATTTATGTATAAGTTTTGGCTCTGATAAAATGTTTTGTATTTTTTTTTCATAATTTGAATAAGTATTTTTATTAGTATACTCAATATCAAAATCACCCCATCCTAGTTGTTCTTTTAGTTCGTTCAAATCTTCTTTAAATAACTCTTGTATACCTACAAAATAAAAATCAGTAACTTCTCTTCTATTCAAAAATCTTGAGGTTATATTTTTAATATCTGGTAGCTGGGCGAATTCCAATAGGCTAATTTGATTTTCTACTAACAAACGCTGGGAAGTATTTTCTATTTTATTTAGTGGCTGATTTAGCCAAAAAAAGTAGTGAGAAATTAATCTATGAATCGGGTGTCTAATCCAGGCAATTTTTTTTGCTTCTGGGAAATATTTTTCATACTTATTTACACCAAAATGACCGTGAATTACTTTGATTTGACTTTTTCTAGCTTCCCACTGACTATTGAATTTTTTTCGGTGTGCTCCAGGATAGTCAACGATAACTGACTCAAAACCATAAACTTGTTCTAAGACTTTTTTAAAAGCTGTTCCTGCTGTTTTAGGCACATGGACTGAAATAATTTCTAATTGTGAACCTTCTGTATTCATACTCTATTTATTGCTTGATGATCTAGGAATTCTTCAGTTTGTTTCTAATGTTTTGAAACTGAGATTTGATTTGTTCCAGTCTCTTTCGTGTTGATTCTGTTTCCTTAAAAAAATTAGAATTAGTGGGTGTTAATGGCGATTCAGTTTTAATTTGAGGCTTGATAGTTTTTGGCAAAGGAGATGCTTTGTCTTTACCACTAAGATTATAACCAAATTCCTGTAAAGCTTCTTGGCAAACTTCAGTACAGAAAGTTTGTAGAGAAGAATCTAAGTCTTGTCGCCAACGCCCAATAGATTCTTGAGGGTTAGCAGAAGTACGATGTCTTTTTAACTGAGGTGTATCTTTAGAAGCTACTTCTAAAATTTTAGAAATAGTTGAACTGCTATTATCCAAATTCAAATACTCAAAGATAGAACTCAAAGTTTGTTCGGGAGTTAAAATTAAATCTTCGTAGCGTACTAAATGTGTTTGTTCTTTTCTTTCCCTCCATAATTGCAGCATATTTGCAGCAGTAGATTTAATTGTAGTTCGGATATATTCGCGATCGCTTTTAAAACGTTGACGGCCAAAATCAACATATCCTCTCTTGGTATTGAAAGCTGCCACCGAGCAGGCCATATCACGAAAGTCACGAACTAGAATAATTTCTCGTGCTTGAGGATAAAGTTCAAGCAATAGTGTTCTATTTAATTTTAGAAGAAACTTTTCTACAAAGTAAAAGTTAGAGCTATTATCCAAGAGTGGGGTCAATACTTTACCTTGCTGAATAGCTATATTTTCATAGAACCGATCTATATTTTGACGACAAAAATCAGCTAAATTTTCTATGTAATTAAGTCCTAGCCAAGAAGAATTTAAACAGCTACTAATATTGTAATTATGATAGGTGTTTGGCCCTGTCCGGTAAAACTCGTCATAGTTGAATCCTAATTTTTCTTGGTCAGGACTTACGCAAAGACACTATATATAGTGCATACCCTTAAAGGTTTATCTATATTGGCTATAGCTTGAAAAACAAAATATAAAAAACTTAAAAAATTGAACTTAAATTACTTTAGTTGTGATACTAGATTAGTATGAAACCAACTATTTGTCAACACTTTGAGAATAAACTTTAATTATATAAAATATTGTCAGCATTTAATAAGTAGTCACAAAAATTACACTCTCACAAACCTTGTTGACCATCTAGAAACAGTGAGCCACAATAGCGTAGCTTTGCGTCAGCAATCAAATTAATCGTTACTTAAAAAATATTGATTTAGCAGCAGAAAATTTGTGGCAAAACGTCAGGGAGGAAATTGTAACTTCTGAAGATGGTTATTTGCTGCATTAATGATACAGTTTTTAATAAAGAATACTCCCAAAAAATAGAACTTGTCCGAGGTCAGTATAACGGTAACGAACATAGGGTAGTCCGTGGAATAGGAATAGTTAACTGCTTATATTTTAATCCTCAAATAGAACGATTCTGGATTTCGCGATTATCGTATTTATGCTCCAGAGAGTGATGAAAAGAGTAAAATAGATTATGTAAAATAAATGATGATTGATGTGGTAAAACAGAAGAAAATACCAGTAAAAACAGTATTAATGGAGGGCTGTGATCCAACCCAAAGACTTATGGTTTTAATAGATGACTTAGGTAAAATTTACTATTTTTCATTGAAAAGTAATCCCGCGCGTAGACGATACTGGGGGTGTAAAAAAATATCAAAAACTGGAATAATTAACATGAAATGACTGGGAATTAGTATCAGGAAAAATTATTAAAATTAAAGGCTTTCCTAGAGATAAAAAAATCTAATTATTTTGGGTTACTGTTTCCGCCAACAGAACAGAATATATTGCTACTAACGACCTCACTCAGAAGAGTACAGATGACGTTGATTTTGAGATTCGCACCTAGATGGAAAATTGAGGAGTTTTACGCCAGAATTAAACAGCTAACAGGGCTGGAGTTTTGCCAATGTCGTCGAGGAAAAATTCAAAAAAATCATATTGCTTGTGCTATGTTGGTGTGGAATCATTGGAAAAAAATGGCAAATGTTATGGGAAAAACTATTGATCAACTAAAACATCAATTATTATCCAAATATAAGCGTATCTGAACTCAAATATCTTACAATTAAAATGATAGTTGTTTAAGTTGGTATGGATTGTTTAGAATGATCAAGGCCGGGTGATAGCTATAAATTTTCAAGCGTTAGCGGAGCTTTGCGTCAGCAATCGCCTAAATAGGAATCTGTATAATCGGTGGGCGGTTCGATTCTCCGAGCGAGTGAAATTAACTCTCAAACAATGGACAAAATATCAATAAGATCGCTCCTATCTGCTGCTATAAAAACACAAATACCAGCAATCCTTTATAGAATTTTTGTCAGCATTCAGCTATTAGCAGTCAGTTTTTTTTATTCAGAAAACAGTCTTATTTAAGCTGAAAATTATTTCTAATAAAAGATGATAATAAAAAGAACAGGACTTACAAATTTTTATGGTAAAAAAACTATATATATAATGTTTCTCAAATTAGTGAGATACAGTTGTTTTTCTTTTTTTCTATCCCCTGTTGATCGAATTACTACTCCCTACTCCCTACTCCCTACTCCCTAAAACAAACGAATGCGCGTACCTCACCAATATGAGAATTGCTATACCATAGTGCTATAGTTTTAATTTACTATATGTAGTGGCTTTGCGTAAGTCCTGAAGAAATTAAGAAGGTTAGAGAATTAAGATAATTTTCAGCAAGAATGTAATATAGACCGCAAGAATTAGCAAGACAAAAAAATATTTAGCTCTTATTATCTAATTTAAGCTCTCATCTGAAATTTAACGGAGAGATAAATAATTTGATTGGGAAAAAATAATGAATATAAATAGTAAGACTTGGCTGAATATTCGTGGAGCGATCGCCACAGCAATAACGGTAACTTCCACCTTTGCTATGACATCTACAGCAACAGCAGCAAGATTAAAAGTTACAGTAGAAAATGTTGCCCCCACTAATGGTTTCTTTTTCTCTCCATTATGGGTAGGTTTTCACGATGGCAACTTCGACATTTTTGACTTAAACCAACCAGCACCCGCATATCTCGAAGCATTAGCAGAAGATGCTAATACAGGACTGATCAGCACTGCTTTTGCTAATAGTGGCGCAGGGGAGACTCAAGCTACAATATTAGGCCCAACAGGACCATTTCAGGTGCTTACTGCTGGCGATCGCGCTTCTATGACATTTACTCTAGATGGTAGTCTAGCTAGCAGTCGCTATTTCAGTTACGGAGCAATGGGTTTACCAAGTAACGATGCTTTTATTGCTAACGAAAACCCATTAGGGATAAGAATTTTTGATGAAGATGGCAAATTCTTGGGTGCTGATTTTATTGTTACTGGCGATCGAGTGTGGGATGCAGGTACAGAGGTCAATGACGAAATACCAGGCAATACTGCAGCTCTTGCTCAAGCGACTCCTAACACAGGTGTGGATGAAAATGGAGTTGTCACCTTTCACCCTGGTTTTCTCGAAGGTGGTAATATTTTAGCAGCAGCACCTAATGGTGATTTTACCGCTCCAGATTATCAGATCGCACGGATAACTATTGAATCAGTACCTGAACCTACAACTACTTTAGGATTATTTGCTTTTGGTGGATTTTTATTACTGGGAAATTTATTCCATAAATCTTTTAAATAGTTGGCGTTGGTGAAGCGCGTGTATGATATTAATCTTAATTATTCAGGAGTCAACCCACCCCTCGCCCCTCCCAGGAGGGGAAGGACCGAGTCAGTAGTCAGGAGGGAAGAAAGAAGAAGAAAGAGCAGTAGAAGGAGAAAGTTTTTTGGTCACGGAGCAGGGAACGGAGTTCTATCGCGCTCTGCTCCTGACATGATATCATACCTCAAATCACCAACGCCAATAAGTAATATCATATCCGTTTAATTGGACATCTCCAGAACAGATGGAACAGGGAACAGGGAACAGGGAACAGGGAACCCACCCCTCGCCCCTCCCCCTCCCAGGAGGGGAGTAATTGATAATTTATAGATAAAAATTGATTTTATTTTTGTTTTTTGGAGATGTCTATTAGTGACCAAAAAACTTCCTCTTCTTCCCTTCTAACTCCTCTATTATTTCAACTATTAAACCGGACATGATATAACATCTAATTATTTCAAATGCTTTACTTGAGCTGAAATTAATTTATTCAAACAATTCGCAACTTCAACTCGATGACATCTAGCTGGATCTAGTTCAGCACATAGTAATAAAATATTTCCTTGAGTAACAATTTCTGCAATTTCAGACAAATCTGCATCTACTTTTTCAGGGGTAGGTGAAACCCAGTTTGCTTTACCTGATGTATTTCCTAAAGAAACTTTGGATATATATTGAATATTTTTGGAGTGGCAAAGATTTTCTATTTTGTCTCCATACCACTTGCGACTCCAAGCACGAGGACTTTTCCTCACATCAATCACACACTTAACATCAAAATTTTGTAGGTATTCTAAAAATTCAGTGTAATCTTTACGATTTCCATAGCCAAATGTCAGTATATATTTATTTGAAAATTTCTCTGAAATATTCATTGTTTTTTCTCTATTTAGAACAAGCTTAATTGAGTAATCATAGGAGGATAAACTACGCCTATAATCATAAAATAATTTTTGTAGTTTTTTAAATTACCTACTATAAAGTATAGGTCTTTCTTGTTCATAAATTCAACCTCTAGCTTTTGTCTTACTTTTTCTACAGCTTCTTTTTCCTTTCCTATTTGAGTCGAACTCAAAGATTTATCTCGACATTTTCGATAAAGCTCTTGAATTTCCCAGTCACTAATACTATAGCGATGTTTATCTCCATCTTCATCAATAAACTCATATCCAAACTTATAAGGTATTTTCTCCAGTTCTACTGTTGGTTCAAACAAATCTAACTGATCTAATACAGCTTGCTGTTTTGGTTTCCAATTACGTTCAGTTTCCTGACAAAAATATTTTTTAATAATTTTTGGCTTGATTATTCCTAATGATTTATCTTGATTTTTTATTTCTTTAATTGACTTAAATTGTAATGGCAGTAAAAGTTTTTTTCGTTCCTCCCAATTATTACTTGTTTTGATCTTTCTTAAAACCTCTATAGAAGAATCATTTATACGAAAACTTTCTGGCCTATAATCTTTATCATTTTTTTCAATTAAAGCCATAATAATAGACCATCTAGGATAGCGCTTATCAAAATCCAATTGTCGAAAGCGAATAGGATAAATTCTAATCCACTCAAGAGGCTGTTCATCTTCACTCAGCAATATTCCTGCTGTACAGACAGTTTATTGATATTTTTTACTAATTGAAGGGTATGTTTTAGTAGCAATTAGTATTTTTTTAATTCCATATTATACAATCTTAATTTATTACCGAATAATTAAAGTTGAAACCCTCTGCTTTAAAAAAGAAATAAAGAAAAAAAATCCTATTTACTAATCAGATCAAATCTGCTGAATTCGATATAAAAAAATGTTTAATCTTCAGCTATTAGCAAATCTTTCTAAATTCTCCTTCCTCCTGTACGTTTGATCCTGTAAAATCTTACTTTTGTGAGGGCGAATGCCATTCGCCCCTACGACTTCCGTGAAACGGTATAATATCATGTCCGGATAAGAGCGTGATCAAAAAAACTTTCTCCTTCTTCTTCTTTCTACCCTCCTGTCTCCTGTCTCCTGTCTCCTGACTCCTTCGTCGTTTATTTATAATTGTTCAACCGGACATGATATAACTATATCCCTTCACAAAGAAGCCGATCGCTTTCTTTAACATCGGGACTATTCTGCAAATAGTCGTGAACAATATCACAACCCCGCGCCAATAAATTATCTAAATCAAAGTTCCACAATATTGCTACCCGATCCTTACCAACCGCACCGAGCATTTTACCATCTGGACTAAAGCTAACATCCATTACCCCTTCTCGAATACCTGCTAGACTCACCAACTCTTCACCATCAACAGTCCAAATTTTTACCGTACCGTCATCACTACCACTAGCGATAATTTTGCCATCAGGGGTAAAACTCAGACTATTTACTTGACCCTGGTGTCCTCTGAGAGTAGCGATCGCTTGACCTTCAGGAGTTAATAATTTAACTGTATTATCAGAACAAGCTACAGCAAGAATTTTTCCATTTGCACTAAAACTAACTTTCTTGATAACATTACACAACCCTTCAATCTTTCCTAGTTCCTCACCTTCTATGCTCCATATTTTCAGAACAACCTGACTCTCACCCCCAAAACCAGCAGCAGCGATGGCTTTTCCATCTGGTCTAAAAGTCACAGTTCTCAGTTCATCAATACCTCCTGGAATAGTCAATAGTTGTTGACCGCGAATATTCCACAATTTAATTGTTTGATCTAAGCTAGCAGTTGCCAACATTTTACCATCCGAACTATAGCTAATACTATAAACCCGATCTTTATGCCCGGAAAGAGTCGCATTTCCTAAACCTGCTAAATTCCAAACTATTCCTATTCCATCAGCACTTGCAGAAGCCACTGTTTGACTATCGGGACTAAAGCTCAAGCTATAAATACCGCGTTTATGCCCTTTTAAACTTGCTAACTCCTCTCCATCTCGACTCCAAATTTTTACACTCCGGTCGTAACCCCCAGTAGCGATCATCTGAGCATCTGGGCTAAAACTAATAGCTGTGATATAACTGGTGTGTCCTTTGAGAGTAGGCAATTTTTGTTCTTGAAGATTCCAAAGTTTAATCGTGTTGTCAGCACTAGCAGAAGCAAGAGTTAATCTATCATTACTCAAACTGAGACTACTAACCCAGGTACTATGACCTTTGAGAGTTGCTATTTCTCGACCATAATGAGTCCAGAGTTTAATTGTTCCATCAGAACTTCCAGAAGCAATAGTTTTGCCATCAGCACTAAAGTTAACGCTAACTACTGGACTTTTATGACCTTTGAGAGTGCCCATTTTTTGACCATCTATACCCCAGACTCTCACAGTATGATCCCAACTAGCAGTGGCAATAGTTTTACCATCTTGGCTCACACTCACACTCAAAACTCTGTCTTTAAAGCCTTTGAGAATAGCCAATTGTTCGCCTTGAGAATTCCATAACTTCACCGTTTTATCTTCACTAGCAGAGGCTAATACTTTACCATAGCTGACACTGTAAATTTTATCCTGATGTGCTTGAATAGACTTTAATAATTTACCTTGAAGATTCCATAATTTAATTGTTCCATCTATGCCACCAGAAGCGATCGCCTTTCCATCTGGACTAAAACTAACGCTATTAACTGCCCCTTGATGCCCTTTCATTGTTACTAATATTTTACCATTCTGGTTCCAGAGTTTTACAGTACCATCATCACCAGCAGAAGCTAACATTTTACTATTAGGACTAAAGTCAACACTGTAAACCGCACCCTGATGTCCTTTTAAAGTAGCTAATTCTTTCCCAGAGTTACTCCAGAGTTTGATTGTACCATCATCACTAGCAGAAGCAATTATTTTTCTATCCTTGCTTAAGCTGATGCTATTGACTGGTTGTGTATGTTCTGCTATTGTTCTGCGCGTACTCACACCATAAACAGTTTTGCGCAAAGCAATTAAAACTCGCATTCTTACATCTGCTGATACTTCTGAGGTATTGTGTAACTTTGTACCAGCTTTGATAGCAGTAAGTAAAGCGTCAAAGCGTTGGTTAGCAGTAAACTGATTTTCTGCGGATAAACTCAAAGCATTAAGTTGGGAATTTAATCTATCCTTTTCTGCCACTTGCCAATTAATCAAGGAAAATCCACTTAACCCACCTAAAATTAAAATTAATCCTATTATACTCCCGAGCCGAAAATTGTTTTGAAAACGTTTGCGGTTGATACTTTTTTCGAGAAATTCTTTGGCTAATACAGATACAAAAGCACTATCAGCATCACTTTCTAATAAACTTTCAGCTAAACTTAACTTGCGCCCACTTAATAAGTATTTGCCTGATTTATCTTTTTTCAGCCACCGTTGAGCATCAGCTTCCATACCAGGTTTTTGTTTAATTGCCTCCCGGTTTGACTCTACCCAAAAACTTAACTGAGACCAATGATGAATAATAGTATTATGGGCTAATTCTATTACTGTTACTGTTTGATTAGTATTTTGATAGTTGGTAAATTTAGTAGTTATAATTAATCTGGCTTTTGCTAATTTTTTCAGTATCTTACTCACAACTGCTAATGATTGTTGAGGGGTAATTAAATCAGTTTTTAATACTCGTTTGCAGCTTACTACCGTATCTTCATTTATTTGTACGAGTTTGAGAAATATCTGCTTGGCAACCTGACGCTCTCTAGCATTGAGGGAATGATAAGTTGCATAAGCTTGTTTTTCTAGACAACCTTTTACACCACCTAAGTTAATATATTGATTCAGAGTAAATTGGTCTATTCGTCGCTGTCGCCATAGTTCCGTTAGAGTATATTGTAATAATGGTAAATTACCGTGACTTTCTGTATCTACAATCATTTGCTCCACTAATTCTGGCTGAATTTCTATACCTACTTGTTTGACTGGAGCGGCGATCGCTTGTTGCAACTCCTGTCGAGTCATCGGCGTTACCGTCACTAAATGAGATTGAATTTGCCTAGCTAACCCAGAATATTCCTGCTCAAAGCATTTACCTAAAAATTCTGCCCCCATACTAATAATTAACAGAAATGTACTAGCATGAGAGTTATTTTGGTAATTTTTGTCTATTGCTCCCATCAAACATTCAAAAAATTCCTGCCTTTCGATTTTATCTAAACACAGGGTAAAAACTTCCTCAAACTGGTCTACTACCATTACTATTCTGGGTGCTTGAGTATTTTGCAACACTTGTCTAAACCCACTAGCACCCTGATTAATTAACTCTTCGATTTCTATAGGTGAATAAATTATACGTTCAACTTCAGCCTTTTTGATCTCTTGCTCTAGGTTTTCATTGTGAGAATTTTTGATTTTAGGAGGTGATGTGACACCGGACTTTCTTTTTTCTGGCGATCGCCTACGGGTTCCTTTTGTTTCTTGTGCTGGTGGTGGAGGTGGATAAGGAATAGATGATTTTGGCGGTCGCTTTTTTTGTTGATGCTGCTGAGAAGTTGATGATAATTTTTTAGTAGTGTAAAGTTGTAATGATTCTTCCTCTGGAGCTGTTGTTTCTTCTGTTGTCGGCGTTAACAATGTCTGTAGTTGATAATCTACAAATGCTGCTGCTAAATTTTTTAAAGGATGTTCTCCTGGTCTAATAATTAATATAGGCCAAGTGTTACTCCCAGACAATCTTTGCCCCAGTTTAAGTTGATATAATAACCCTGCTTTTACTACACTTGATTTACCAATTCCACCGGCCCCTACTACCGCCAAAAAATTCCGAGAACGAACCTTTTCTAAAAGTATATTTGTCAAAGTTTTCCGACCATAAAAATATTTAGAATCTTTATCATTAAACTCAAATGCAGCTAGTCCTTTATAAGGGCAAACTCCGGCTGTCAGGTCTGGATTTTCTGTAGCTTCTTTTTCCCCTGTCAAAATAATTTCATTCCCAGAATTATTAAAGACTGGATGTAGATTAGAAAGATTTAGTTTTTTATTTATATAGTCTATTAAATTATAATTTGTTACGCAAACATTTGGATGATTTTCTGGTTCTAATGCTTCTAATAAACAATTTGTGAGAAAGCTATGTTCTGAATTTATTTGTGTTGTATAAACTTCTATTTCTTGAGAAACAAAAATATAACACCTATCATTATAAGTTGATTCTATATTACTAAGATTTGTTTGTAAGAAGTCAATTTGTTTTTCCTGATGGTAACAGTCTAACCATACTATTTGTTGTTTGACAGGAGATTTTTGTAATAGTTGACTTAACCAATGTAGTGAAATTCCCCATTTTCCTTTTTGAGGGTTTGTATCACTGGTTGCTAAAAATCCTTCTTGTACCCCTCCTTGTTGATCTAATAAACTATTTCCCACAAAAAACAATAAAGCAGTTTCAGGAACATTATCTAGAGGATTAAATAATTTAGAAATAGCTTCTTTCAAAGCATTTATTTCACAGTTTTTAATCTTAGGATGAGGATCTACTTGCCAAGAACCTTCTATATTAGCTCCTGGAAAGCGCTGCACTTGAAAATTGCCATAGGTTTCTAATAGTTGAGCGATCGCCTCTGCATCTGCTGCTGGTTTAATCAAGTTTCGGGGTTGAGCAGAGCTATCTTTGAGCAAAGGATAATAATTGATACCCACTACTAATGCTTTTCGGTTCATGCACGGTAGCCCATTTTAGTTAATAACTGGCCAGCTTATTATAATATCATGTCTCTTTAAAAACCCACAATAAAAAAAAATTTTAGGGAACAGGGAATAGGGAATAGGGAATAGGGAACAGGGAACAGGGAACAGGGAATAGGGAATAGGGAATAGGAAGAAATTTATCAGAGAACACATTTTTATTATCTCTAATTAACGAGACTTGATATAATAACAATTTTATGTGAAGTTGTACAAAATTATCAAATTCACGATTGAGACTCTAGTTCCTTTGTTTTAAGATTTAAGATAATGTTAAAAGAAATGATTTTGTTCGTGACTTTTACTTCTCTTGCTTACAGAGGTTTTCCTGATTGGACTTCACGAGTATCTACTAATTTGTACTATTCTTGATACTATTTATACCGTCTAATCCTCTTTTGTGTAATATCATGTCCGGATAATTAGTGATAAAAAAAACTTTCTCCTTCTTTCTCCTTCTTCTTCTTCTTTCTACCCTCCTGTCTCCAGTATAGCTGTCTCCTGACTCCTTCGTCGTTTATTTATAACTGTTCAACCGGACATGATATAACAAAGCCCCGCCAATAAATAAAATTATCAAATTATCAAAACGTCTCAGCGTTAACCAACTCGACCCGTTTGGGTAAAATTAGTTATATCAACTACCCAAAGTTGTTGGGATTTGGTAACAAGTAGTAGGATTTAACACATGGCACAATATAAGCAAGCACTGGTTAAGGATGGTAAAAACCGAGAAGGTCTAATTGTCTTTCCTGCGTTCATTACCCAGAAGGAAATGGATGCGCTTAAGGATTTTAGAGTCGGCGATCGGGATACGTTTGTAGTAGCCTATCCTAAATCTGGTACGACATGGATGGAGCAAATTGTTCACTTGCTTACTAACAATGGAGAGCAAGGCGATAAAGTATTGAGTGAAGCAGTTCCTTGGCTAGAAGGTGCTGCAACTCGTTATGGAGGTTTGGATAATTTGATCGTAAATAGTGGCGATCGCCGTTACTTTCACAGTCATTTACCCTTGTCTCTGATGCCAATGTTTGGAGAAACCAAAGCCAAATATATTTATGTTGCTCGCAATCCCAAGGACAATGCTGTCTCCTATTATTATCATGCTTGCAGCAAAATGGGATACGAGGGTAGTTGGAAGGAATTTTTTCAGCTATATGTTGAAGGTAAAGTTGCCTATGGCTTGATATTCGATCACGTTTGGGAGTGGTGGAAAGCTAGCCAAAATTCAGATAATGTGATGTTTGTCAAGTACGAAGATATGAAAAAGGATTTAGCTCAAGTAGTTACCGATGTTGCTAGCTTTATAGATATCCCCTTAACTTCAGATTTACTGGATGCTGTGGTTGCTGCAAGTAAATTTTCGGCAATGGCGATCAATCCGAAGGCTAATTTGGATTGGGTTCCCCAGCGAGAAGGTATTCCCAAACATATGCGAAAGGGAATAGTCGGAGATTGGAAAAACCACTTTTCTTCAGAAGAGAACATGATTCTTGATGCTCTATATCAATCAAGAATGGTACAATATGGTTTGGAATTTGAATTTGAGTTAAGCAGAAGTTAAAGTATTTTTCAGCGGAATGTGGGATTAAAGGTGGTTTTCGCCTCGTCAAAAATTTGGGCTAATATCAAATCCGTTTTATTGAACATAAAAAAATTCTCCAATCATCATAACTACGCTCATCTTTGTAATTCTCTCTCCTGCTGACTTCCCCTCCAGGGAGGGGCTTGGGGTGGGTTGACTTCCCCTCCAGGGAGGGGCTTGGGGTGGGTTGACTTCCCCTCCAGGGAGGGGCTTGGGGTGGGTTGACTCCTCCTAACTTAACCATTCTATGGCTGTTTAACCGGATTTGATATGAGATTGCTTCCTATCGTCGATAGGGACCATTGTTCAAGCGGATTCTATATTAGAACTTATTTAGGATTGCTATATCTAGTGGACAATATTAGCGATCGCCTCCTATACCTTCTTTCCCAACGTCTCTGAAGGTAACTCCCCAAACATGGTTTTGTAATCTCTAGTAAAATGACATGGACTGTAAAACCCAAATTGACTAGCGAGGGTAGCTATAGTGCAATTTTCTGGTTCCCTTGCCTTCAGGTGTTCTCGCACTGCATTAAGTCGTTGTACCTTGAGATAACGCATGGGACTGATGCCAAATAAGTCCTGAAAACCATACAATAACGCAGAACTGCTAGACCCTAAATTTTGAGCTAGTTGTTTTAAGGTCAGAGGTTTTTCCAAGTGTGCTAACATCTGTTGTTCTGCTTGGGAAATCAACTTTGCTCTTCGGGAAGGTTTGACGAAAGACTTGGAATTTAACTTAATGGGAATCTTACTAATCAACAAAGGAACGAAATCATCGGTAACGAGTTTTTCAATGTGGGGTTTTTGTAACCAAGTCGGTTGGTGTACTGCTAACCAAGATAGTTGTTTCAGGTAACCTTTAATTTCTTTCATCCCAGTTGGTAGCAAATTCACATGATTTTTACTTAGGAAACTATCATCGAGATCGTACCGTTGTAGTTGTTCTGCATAAGCATGAAAAGTTTTCCTCGGGATTGCAATATTCATCATCGCTCCACCTTTAGGAACTATTAGATCCGCTCCCGTTCCATTGAAACCAAAAATAGTTCTTTGAGGATCGACAAACCTACGGTAGGAGTATAATCCTTCATCATTCTCAACACAGGAGATCCCAAAAGATATGTGTTCCTTCCAACCTTCACCGAAAGCTTGAATCCCTTGATTCACTTGACGAAAAAGGAAATATATATCACCAACCTGAATTAAGAAAAACTCAGCTTGAAGATAACCACAAGTTAGTTGTGTAATTTCCCGCCTGCGAGGGATCAAAAAATCATTGAAATTATCCACATCTGTAAAGGATTTCGAGAGAATCTTCTGATTACCTGTTTTCGGAGCATCTTTAGTAGTTTGGTTAGTTTTACTATTGTTTATATCCATCAACAAACCTCCTCTTTACATAAGCATTTATAAAAAAATTTATAAAAAATAATCAAACCAACTATTGATAAGTATAGATTATGTTATGTCTAAAATAGTTATTTAATTTCTATACTTTAAAAAGTTGGGATTTTTGATTATTCAAAGAAATAGATTACCACTAAAGTAATATTCAAGTCTTTGGATTACTCTGTTGTCCTACGCAGTGGGTATAGCAAAAGGCAGAAAGCAGAGGACAGAAGGCAGAAGAAAAAATCTGGCTTTATCTGGGTTTTAGACTTTTGATGTGTCCTAACCTTTGCTTCGACTGCTATATGACTTGAGACTTAGAAACACCTTGTCAGCATCAAAACTATGCAGGAAAGCGAGTCAAGCGCGGTTTGTTCAGAAGTTCAACTGGCAAGGTGATTAATGCCGATATTAATGGCAGTATTCAGATAATTAGAAAGAAATTCCCAGGGGCTTTTACTGCCGTTTGCGTAGCATTCCGGAGGATGGGAATAGTGAGCTGTGCCGTACAGCCAGTATTGGTTAATCCAATATTAAGAATTTAACTGTCACGATTTTCTACAGTTTTATTCGTACGGTGTTCAATTCAGTCAAAGTGATAGGGTTCTGAGGAAGCAAATAAGACTCTATCCCGACTGACAGATACTGCTGTCTCGGACTCGCGAGTTGGCATTCTCAATTGAGTTTTGAGTTTCGCCTGGAAATATAGTCAGGCGATCGCTCTATCAACTTCAAAGATGTTCTGCTTTTTTCAATTCAAACAACAAACAATTAGATTTGATCTATGGGATTTAAAACCATTATGAACTGGATCTTACGACGTTTTATTTTGGCAGTCATGGCTTTGGCCATCATGACCTTGCCTCCTTTTGTCCCCAATGCTCTGGCATTGGGGACCTTGCCTCCTTTTGTCCCCAATCCTCTGCCCAAGACCGAAGCGCCTAAGCCTAATATCATTGTGATTTTGGCAGATGACCTGGGTTATGCCGATCTAGGCTATCAAGGCAGCAAGATACTGACACCGAATATCGACAAGCTTGCTAAGACAGGCGTGCAGTTGGAATCATACTACGGTTTGCCCCTATGCACTCAAGCACGAGCAGCACTGTTGACAGGGCGTCACCCCATGCGCTACGGCTTACAGACTAATGTGATCTTCCCCGGACACGACTACGGATTGCCTCTGGATGAGGTGACTTTAGCTGAAGCTCTTAAAGAAGTTGGTTACGAAACGGCAATGGTCGGCAAATGGCACCTCGGCCACGCCGAGCGGTATTATTGGCCTAATAATCGTGGCTTTGACCACTTCTATGGCAACGTCGTAGGTGAGGTAGATTATAATACCAAGGAGCGTGCAGGTGTAGTTGACTGGCAGCGCAACGGTGAAAAGTTAGACATTGTAGCACCCGAAGATGGCTACTACACCGATTTGATTGGGGAAGAAGCTGTCAAGCTAATCCATCAACATGACCAGTCGAAACCGTTTTTCCTCTATTTCTCTTCCCTGGCCCCCCACACTCCATTGCAAGCCCCTCCAGAAGATGTCGCAGAGTATGAGGCTGATGATCTGTTTCCGGGTGATGAGAATCTGGATCAGCGCAAATACGCAGCGATGATAACCATTCTCGACGAGCAGGTCGGTTATATGCTGGACGCTCTCGAAGAGGAAGGTATGCGAGAGAACACCCTGATCTACTTCTCTACCGACAACGGTGGCATTAAGCAAACAAAATTCTCCGCACCAGGTGGCGGCGACCATGCAGAGGAACCGCCAGCTTCTAACGCGCCTTTCCGTGGTGGTAAGATGACCCTTTACGAGGGCGGAGTCCGTGTACCTGCTATAGTAAACTGGCCAGCAGCCCAATTCCAGAAAAAAAAGGTGAACGAACCTCTACATCATGTAGATATCATGCCTACTCTACTGGCTCTTGCCGGTGTTGAGGGCAGTCCCGGTCATCCTTTTGACGGGAAAAACGCATGGGCGACCATTGCGGAAGGGGCTCTCTCACCCCATGAGGACATTTTGATCAATGTCGAGGCATATCGCGGGGCTATTCGCAAAGGCAATTGGAAGCTGATCAAGTACGCAACTCTTCCTGGTAAGACCGAGCTATTCGATCTATCTCAGGACAAGAAGGAGCAGAACAATGTTGCTTGGCAGCATCCAGATATCGTGGAATATCTCGAAGCGCGGCTTGTTGCCTACGCAAAAGAGCAGAAATTCAGCGAGTGGCTCAAAACCCAGCCTTATTTCCTGGATTTTGAGGCTCAGGGGCAAACCAATTTCGATGACGATTATTGGGAGGTAGAGGATGACACTCCACTAGACCAAATACCTGTATTGCCATGGCCGGACAAACCCACACCCTTGCCTGCCCAACCTATTGAAAATGTGGCTCAAGAAGATTTTTGGGACACAATCATTCAGCAAATTGATAAACGTTATTCAACTAAGTAGATATCGTGGAATATCTCGAAGCGCGGCTTGTTGCCTACGCAAAAGAGCAGAAATTCAGCGAGTGGCTCAAAATCCAGCCTTATTTCATAGATGCTCAGGGGCAACCCGATTTCAATGACGATTATTGGGAGCTAGAGGATGACGATGACACCCTAATAGACCAAATACCACTATTGCCGGATAACTACTAGATATTGCTCGTTCGGCGTAACACTTGACGCAACTCCTCAAAATTATTTACCTGAGTCTAATAACTAACCTTTGAGTTTTTTGCAGGGATAGATTTAAACAGGATAGCGATTAGGTGAATCTCCCGGCTCACTGTAGCCGGGATTTGAAAGCAATACTCTGCGAAAAAGGCTAATACTTGGCAAGGAATTTTCCCTTTTTTCAACACCAAGCGCTTCGCGCTGGTATATATACAAATAGTGAAATGCAGCGTCAACAGCTTGGCGAATATTAATTAATATAAAATCATACTTGGGGAAAAACTTGGCATGACTATTACAATCAGAAATTGTCAAGAACGCGATGTTGACGCGATTCGTCAATTTATCCATACGATCGAGAATCTTGATTACCATACTCCATTTAGTTACTGGGTGTTATTCAAGTATTTTGCAGGTCTTTGCTTCATTTTGGAAAAAGATGGAGAAATTATTGGTTTCATTTCAGGTATCATTGACGAGGGAGGTAAAATATTTTACGTTTGGCAGTTGGCGATCGCTCCTGCTTACCGAGGTCAAAATTTAGGTGGTTCCCTCTTTGAACAAGCTATAAAAGTCGCTATAGATAAGGAATGTCATGTTCTTCATGTTTCTATTGCTCCAGACAATTACCAGAGTTTTAGTGCTATTTCAAAAGCCGTTCATAAAAATGGTTTAGAAATTAAAAAAGTAGGACAAGTTGATTTTTGTGATTCTCTATCCAACTATCATCAATGGGAAAATTTATACGAAGTGAAGTTAGCTTCTGAGTTATTCATGTAGTTTTTGAGGTAATGTTCAAAATTTAATAACAGAAATCAAGTGAATAAAACCATGAAAATTTTTAATCAATTGGAATCGAATGTAAGAAGCTACTGCCGTTCATTTCCTACAGTGTTCGAGAAAGCACAGGGGTCTATTCTGGAAGATCAAGAAGGGATTAAGTACATCGATTTTTTTAGCGGAGCAGGGACATTAAATTACGGTCATAATAATCCAAAACTAAAAGAACGACTATTGGATTATATAAACAGAGATGGGATTGCTCACAGTCTCGATATGATGAGTGGAGCCAAACAGAAATTTCTTGAAACCTTTGAATCTATAATTCTCAAACCCAGACAATTAAAATATAAAGTGCAGTTTCCTGGACCAACAGGAACCAATGCTGTCGAGGCTGCTTTGAAAATTGTCCGTAACACAACAGGAAGGAAAAATATTATTGCTTTTTCCGGAGGTTTTCACGGGGTAACTCTTGGTTCTTTGGCGGCAACAGCTAATGCCTACTATCGGGAGGCTTCCGGAATTCTTACAACCGGGGTGAATTTTATGCCCTACGACGGATACCTTGGCTCTCAAGTTAATACAGCAGAATACTTGGATCAGGTTCTTTCCGATACAAGCAGTGGCGTAAATCTTCCAGCGGCGGTGCTCGTGGAAACAGTTCAGGGAGAAGGTGGAGTCAATGTAGCAAGCTTTGCCTGGTTGCAAGCTTTAGAAAAAGTATGTAGGAAACATAATGTCTTCTTAATTATTGATGACATTCAAGTAGGATGTGGCAGAACTGGTTCGTTCTTTAGTTTTGAAGAAGTGGGAATTTCTCCTGACATCGTTCTTCTCTCCAAATCCTTAAGTGGTTATGGACTTCCCTTTTCACTGGTACTCATACGACCGGAATTAGATCAGTGGAAACCAGGACAACACAACGGAACCTTTCGAGGTAATAATTTAGCCTTTGTTACTGCTAAAGCAGCCATAGAAATCTATTGGCAAGATACTCATTTTTCTGATTCTGTCAGAGACAAAGGAACAATATTGCATACCCGCTTAGAAAACATAGTAAAAAATAACTGGGAAGATATTTTTTCTGTAAGGGGACGAGGGATGATCCAAGCCTTGGATTGTCAAGATGGTGACCTAGCCTGTAAAATAATGCAAAAAGCCTTTGAAAAAGGGTTAGTAATCGAAACTGCAGGTAGACAAGGACAGGTGATTAAGTGTCTCTCAGCGTTAACAATTTCCGAACGGGAATTAGCGTTGGGACTCAATATTCTCGAAGATAGCATCAACGAAATCATGCATGGTAAATATTCTAGAAAATCAATCATTTGAGGAGCATAAATTATGATCGTTCGTACCCTTAAGCAATGTGAACAGACAGAGAGACGTATTGTGAGCGAAACTTGGGAAAGTACTCGCTTGCTGTTGAAAGCAGACGGTATGGGATTCTCCTTTCATATCACTACTATCTACCCAAATACGGAAACCCGCATGTGGTATAGCAATCATTGGGAAGCTGTGTTTTGTTTAGAGGGTGAAGGAGAAGTGGAATCTCTTGAGGATGGCAGCATATATCCTATTACTTCTGGGACTCTTTATGCTTTAAATCAGCATGATAAGCATATTCTACGAGCTAAAACTACAATGCGCTTCGCTTGTGTTTTTAATCCGCCATTGTATGGGAAAGAAAAGCATGATGCAGAAGGTACTTATCCTCTTGAAGCTCAGGAAATCGATGCGTAAATTTTAACTGTCCAAAGCTATTTTCCACCTCAGAAAAAGGATTCTGCAACTCAAATGATGAATAATTCTCAAAATTATATTCCAAAACTCCTAATTGTTCTCAGTGTTTTTATTCTAACTGTTACTATTTTTAGTCCGAGTGCGTTTGCCGTTCCCTCTTCAACTTGTCCCGAAAATATGGAATTCATTCCCGGAGGAGATTTCAAAATGGGGTCAGATAAACCAGAATTTATCGAAGAACTACCTGTAGAAAATGTTAGTGTCAGTTCATTTTGCATTGACTCCCACGAAATTACCAACGCCGAATTTACCAAATTTGTTGAAGATACAGGTTACGTTACTGTAGCCGAACGTCCCCTATCAAAATCACAATTTCCTGATTTACCTGATGAACAGCGAACCCCCGGTTCCCTTGTTTTTGAACCTCCCGCAGAAGGTATTCAACAAGTCGCTTATCTGAGTTGGTGGCATTGGGTTGTGGGCGCAAACTGGCGACATCCCTACGGCCCCGATAGCAATATTAGGGGGAAAGAAAAACATCCCGTTGTTCATATTGCCTACGAAGATGCCTTAGCTTACGCCAAGTGGGCAGGAAAACAACTTCCCACTGAAGCTCAATGGGAATATGCTGCCAGAGGTGGTTTAAAAGAATCTACTTACACCTGGGGTCAAGAATATTCTGCCAAAAAAGCCAACACCTGGCAAGGAATTTTTCCCTTTTTAAATACGAAAGCAGATGGCTACTTGGGAACTGCTCCCGTTGGTTCGTTCAAGGCAAATGGTTACGGTTTGTATGACATGACGGGTAACGTTTGGGAATGGACAGCGGACTGGTATCAGGTTGAACGAAAGGATATGGCTCATAGCGTTAATCCAGAAGGTCCTAGGCAAGGCGAAAGTTTTGACCCCAAAAAACCTGGTGAAGGTGCAGTACACGTGATTAAGGGTGGTTCACACCTCTGTGCGCCCAACTATTGCAGTCGATACCGTCCGGCTGCACGGGAGTCTCAGTCACCCGATACAGGAACCACTCACATTGGTTTTCGGCTTGTGAAAAATTTGGGCTAACTAAATAATGAATAATTAATAATGAATAATTAAACTCGGATAGTCCAGCTAATAGGGTGCGTTATATGAAATCCGGATAATTAATATACCCAAGTCATTGCGAGTGGAACGGAGTGGAAGGAAGCAATCTCCGCGCATCCTTGAGATTGCTTCCTATCGTCGCAATGACGACTGTTCAACCGGATTTTTGGCAAAAGTACAAAACTAAAATTATTCTTTAGGAAAATTTTAGCCAAACAATTCACGATAAATTGATGTAATCAATCTGCATTAGGATTGCTCCAACATAGATTTTCGATTTGAATCTTTCACATGGTTTGGTAGTTTCCTGACCCATTGACTGAGTTTAGGTCCTGCAATAGGGCGATTGCCTCCGGCACCAGCGGAGCTGAACGCTTCCTAACCAGAGGCCATCGCAAAAAAACTAAACCTATGGACATTTCGTCCAGAGTTAATGTTGTTATTTAGAGGTTTTTCTCAATGATTTTTAATCATATTTGGAAGCATCTGTGGAGGAATGTCGTGGCGATCGCAATAACCACTACTTTCTTTTTTAGTGTCGCTGTCCCCCCGGCGACAGCATGGAACCTATTCGACTTCTTCAAAGGGTTTGACTGGTTTAGCAAATCCGAACCCGCTCCCACCAGCACTGCTGCTGAGTCTGAGGCTACAACCTTCACCCTGCAACTTCTCCATGCTTCCGATTTTGAAGCTGGCCTGGAAGCTCTGCAAGACGCCCCTCGTTTTTCAGCCGTCCTCAATGCTCTCAAAGAGGACTACCCCAATACGCTTTTCCTTTCCTCTGGAGATAACTACATCCCCAGTCCGTTCCTGTTTGCAAGCGGCGACCCGACCATGAGTGACACCCCTGTAGGTAAAGCTGGTATTGGTCACGCTGATATCGAAATCCTCAACCAATTGGGCGTTCAAGCCTCCACTTTTGGCAATCACGATTTCGATTTGGGCACCAAGGAAGTGAGCGATATCATTCAACCTTCCGGCGAATACCGTGGGGCGTTGTTTCCTTATCTGAGCGCGAACTTAAATTTTGGTACAGACCCCGACTTGGCAGACCGGGTGACGGAAAACGGACAAGAAATTAGCACGCTTGCAGCAGGAGAATTAGCTGGGACAGCGATCGCTACTGTTGGTGGTGAAAAGTTCGGCATCGTCGGTGCAACTACACCATTGTTACCTGTAATCTCTTCCTCCGGCAACGTAACTGTACTCCCTGAAAATGATACGGACTACGACGCCCTGGCTGCTGATATTCAGGCTGCTGTAGACGAGCTGACAGCAACGGGCATCAACAAAGTAATTCTTTTGTCCCATATGCAACAGTTGAATATCGAGCGCGACGAACTTGCACCCCGCCTCCGAGATGTGGATATCCTCGTTGCGGGCGGTTCTCATACGTTGCTCTCTGATGAAACAGACCGCCTCCGCACTGGAGATACCAGCGCTGGTCCTTATCCTATTCTCAAAACTGATGCGGACGGAAACCCAATCGCTGTAGTCAACACGAAAGCAAACTATACTTATGTGGGTCGCCTGGTGGTAGACTTCGATGCCGAAGGTATCCTCATACCCAGTAGCATCGATCCTAGCATCAGTGGAGCTTATGCCACTGACGAAGAGGGGGTTTCCGCCACTGGTGGCACGCCAGTTCCGGAAATAGTGGAAATCGTTGATGCCCTCAATGGAGTCATTGCTACCCAGGATGGCAACATTTTTGGCGACACGACGGTTTTCCTACGAGGCGATCGCTCCTATGTCCGCACTGAAGAAACCAATCTGGGCAATCTGACTTCCGATGCCGACCTGGCATACGCCAAAACGGTAAATCCCAAAACGCGTATAGCTTTGAAGCATGGGGGTAGCATCCGTTCCAACATCGGCATCATTAACGCTGCGAGTGGCAGCACCGACCCCAATGACTTTGAACTGTTGCCCCCAGAAGCAAATCCGGAGGCAGGCAAAGCAGAGGGAGAGGTTTCGGAACTCGACATCAATAATTCTCTCCGCTTCAACGACGGACTCACCCTGATTACTATCACGGCAGAACAACTCTTACAGACACTCGAACATGGGGTTGCAGAGACAGCTCCCGGTGCAACCCCCGGTCAGTTTCCTCAAGTCGGTGGTCTGAAATTTAGCTTCGATCCAGAACGTCATGCTGGCGATCGCGTTATCTCTTTAGTAGTCTCTGGTGATGGCGAATCTGATGTTGTTGCTGAAAATGGCGAACTGGTTGGCGACCCCAGTCGCACCTTCCGGGCGATTACTCTTGGCTATCTCGCTGACGGTGGCGACAGCTATCCTTTCCCCAGTTTTTTGAATGCCGATCCAGTTTTGTTCGACCGTGTCGATCTCTTGGGCGAGCCAGATAGCGATGGCGATGGAGATTTTGAACCGGAAGAAGACCTCAACAAAAACGGGGTGAGAGATGAAGCAATAGCAGAACCTTTCGATGGCGTTGCTGACTTCTCTCCTTTCGGCACTGAGCAGGACTCACTGGCGGAATACTTCCATCAAGTTTTTCCTACGGCAGACAGCGCCTTTAGCCAAGCGGACGCCCCCCCTGCCTCTGACGAGCGGATTCAGAACCTAGCGTTTCGGGAAGATACAGTGATTTCTCAATAGACATAGGCGTGAAAAAGATATAGCAGAAGAAGGAAGGAAGAAGCAAGAAGCAAGAAGGAAAAATCTTGCGTTATCTGAGTTTTAACCTTTTAATATGTCCTAATCTTTGCTTCGACTGCTATATAGACTTTTTGCATATTGTTTCGGTAATGACCCTGGCAACGTTTAATCAATAGCTAACTAAGGAACTTGTGCCTAAAGAACATACCAGTTATTTAGCATACTGCAAGTGAGAATCGGATACACTTGCCTCAAAGATCTACTGCACTACTTTAGAAGTAGTAGCTGAAGTCCAAGCTAATTCTACCTTGTTATCAAGTGTAACTGATTAATTAATCTTGTTAAGGAGAGCGATCAAGCACAATTCTGAATCATTTAGTTTTAAGGCGATCGCCGTCCTCTTAAATTCCTACATCTCCTTCAGAATAGTTGTTTCATATATAAGCTATTGGTGATTATTTGTCAACTAAAATCTCTGATTTTTAATAAAAAATAAATTGTTGACAAGAACAAAAGACGTGATAGTATTTTGAGTAAAGGCAATAAGTGCAAGCAACTAATGGGCATCTCCAAAAATCCCAAATAAAATCAATTATCACACATAAATTATCAATTATTTCCCCTCCCAGGAGGGGTTAGGGGTGGGTTCCCTACTGCCTACAGCAAAGCTGCCTACTGCCTCTTTTCTGGAGATGTCTAATGAATATTATTTGATTGCTATGGCCTTCAAGAAAGTTGAATTGTTCACCTTCAAAACAGACAATAGTTCTTATGTTCAACCTAACTCGCCATCGTCTATTTAAGATGGCAGCCAGTATATTCCTGAGTTTTACACTTCTGTTTGTATCCAGCGTTCAACCAGCTTTAGCATTAGTGTCCTCAACTCATCAATATCCTGTTGATAATATTGATGGAATTATTGCCGATGTTCCCACAGGCGAACGTTGGCTGCAACATTTGGAAGAAGACTTGCTCCCATTTTGGACAATGGACGAAGCACTGGGCGATCCCGTTGGCAATTACCCGACTTATCGATGCAATGACGGGTCTTTGTACAGTTGGAGAAATCCCTGTCCAGAACTTGAAAATGCTGATTCGGGTATCGTCAAGCTCGATCGAGAGTACATCAGGGCAAAATCAAGACAAATCTTTGCTTATGGCGTTGCTTACCATCTAACCGGAAAGAGCGAATACCTACAATGGGCTAAAGATGGAGTAGATTATCTACGCGAATATGGTTTAGCCCCAGAAGGTGGTGCTTACACCTACTTTGAAGATGGAGTTGGCCTACCAAGTAAAGATCGCAGGATCAGTCAAGATATGGCTTATGCTGTTGCTGGTCTAGGATTCTACTACTATCTTACCCGTGACCCCGATGTATTAGAAGATATCGTTGCCCTCAAAGACTATATCTTTGAGACCTATTACGATGCAGAATGGGATTTACTTGCATGGGCACATGAGGATTATGTAGATTACGTTGATGAATATGGTAACGAACAAAAAGTTAGTAAGGATCAACGGGAATTAGTAGCTCAACTTGACCAAGTTTATGGTTATATGTTGTTGCTCACTCCCACATTGCCTGAAACTTTTAATGGCAAACCCCTCCGCTCCCAATGGGAAGATGACTTGGTGCATCTAGCTACAATTATGAGCGAGCAGTTTTATACACCAGACAACAATATTTTCTTTGGAGCAATTACCGATCCAAGCAAACAAAGGTTAGGAACAGATCATACAGATTTTGGTCACTCCATTAAAACCTTATGGTTGATCTATGAAATCGGTAAATTAACTGGACATTACGAACTCACTGCTTTTGCTCAAGAAAAAGTACCTTTAATTTTTGAAGAAGCTTTCCTAGAAGATGGAACTTGGGGTCGTCGAATCAATCAATATGGTCAGTTAGAAACTGATAAAGAATGGTGGATTTTAGCCGAGTTGGATCAAACTGCCGCTACCTTCAGTTTGCGCGATCCTTCTTACGCTAAATACTTGCCCACTACCTATGCTTATTGGTTTAAGTATATGATAGACCACGAACATGGTGGTACTTGGCACTGGGTAAGTGCAAAGAATAATCTTCCTGACTTGAGTATGCCTAAGCAACACTCCTGGAAAAATGCTTTCCATAGTTTTGAACACGCTCTAGTTGGTTATATTACTGGTCAAGCAATTCACAATTTGCCTGTCACTTTGTATTTTGCTTTCGAGGAAATTCCTGAGAACACTCAAATTCGTCCCTACCTGTTTGCGGCTAAGGTTCAATCCATGGACGAACCTACGAAGCGCAATGGGAGAAAGATTCGCCCAGTTTTAGGTTCAACTCAACAAATAGTTACATTAGTTGATGTTCGATAAACCCTAAATCTCAAGATATAGTTACTTAATTAGTAACTATATCTTTTTTGTATGAACTTGATCAATTCCTTATATCAAATCCGGTAGTATCGGTAGAATTTCAGACCGTAGGGGTTTGGTCTCCCAACCCTCGACAAACCAAATTATTTGTATATAATTTTGACTCGTTACTCATTACTCATTACTCATTACTCATTACTCATTACTTATTACTCATTACTTATTACTTATTACTTATTACTTATTACTTATTACTTATAGCAATGAGCGCTGGCATCTTTACATGTTACATAGATATTTGCAATGTAATATAAAAGTAACTGTATGAGCTGTATTTTTCATAAATTAGGCGATCGCTAAACCTTAAAGTTTTAAGGATGTCTGTAATGGTATTGATAATTTACAGTTTATAGCTTGAAATTGTTTAC